>CANQGC010000025.1 GCA_947600345.1 uncultured Clostridia bacterium | reverse complement strand
CCATCGAGATGAGCGACAAGGGCAGCCGCCCGGCGCTGGCGGACCGGGACGCCGACATCGCGGCCTACGACACCATTCTGCTGGGCTTCCCCATCTGGTGGTACGTGGCCCCGACGATCGTCAACAGCTTCCTCGAGAGCTACGACTTCTCCGGCAAGCGGATCGTGCTCTTCGCCACCTCCGGCGGCAGCGGCTTCGGGAATACCGTCGCGGGGCTCAAGCCCTCCGTGGCGGCGGACGCCGAACTCGTCGAGGGCAAGCTGCTTAACGGCAGGCAGACCGCGGCCAGCCTGAAGGCGTGGGTCGAGACAATCCTTTGAGAGGGCGGCAGAGATGAAGTACACCAAACTCGGAAGATCGGACTTGAACGTCTCGCGCATCTGCATGGGCTGCATGGGCTTCGGCGACGCAGCGAACGGGCAGCACAGCTGGACGGTGGACGAGGCGACGACGCGGGAGATCATCAAGCGCGGCCTCGACCTCGGCATCAACTTCTTCGACACCGCCATCGCCTACCAAAACGGCACCAGCGAGCAGTACGTGGGCCGGGCGCTTTGGGACTTCGCCAGGCGCGACGAATTTGTGCTCGCCACGAAGTTCACGCCGCGCACCCAGGCGGAGATCGACGCGGGCGTGCGCGGGCAGGAGCACGTGGAGAACTACCTGAACCAGAGCCTCGCCAACCTCGGCATGGACTACGTCGATCTCTACATCTACCACATGTGGGACTACCACACGCCGATGGAGGAGATCATGGAGGGCCTGCACAACGTGGTCAAGGCGGGCAAGGCGCGCTATATCGGCATCTCGAACTGCTTCGCGTGGCAGCTCGCCAAGGCGAACTTCTACGCCCGGGAGCACGGGCTGACGGAGTTCATCTCCATCCAGGGGCACTACAACCTGATCGCCCGGGAGGAGGAGCGGGAGATGGCCCCCTTCTGCGCCGATCAAGGCATCGCCATGACGCCCTACAGCGCGCTGGCGGGCGGGCGGCTCTCGAAGCGCCCGGGCGAGACCTCGAAGCGGCTGGAGCAGGACGCCTACGCGAAGTTCAAGTACGACGCCACCGCCGAGGCCGACGGCAGGATCATCGCGCGCGTCGCGGAGCTGGCCGACCGGCGCGGGGTCTCCATGACGGAGATTTCGCTCGCATGGCTGCTGACGAAGGTAGCCGCCCCGGTGGTGGGCGCGACGAAGCTCTCCCATGTGGAGGGCGCGGCAAAGGCCGTGGATTTGGAGCTGACGCAGGACGAGATCGACTACCTGGAAGAACTCTACGTGCCCCACGCGCTGGTGGGCGTGATGGCGCAGAACGGCAAGCAGAAGGCCGGAAACGTAGTTTAGGACAAGGAGGAACTGAAACATGGAAAAGATCGTGCAGACCGCCGGACGGAACCAGCTCGGGGACTTCGCCCCGGATTTCGCGCACTTCAACGACGACGTGCTCTTCGGCGAGAACTGGAACAACCCGGACATCGACCTGAAGACCCGCTGCATACTCACCGTGGTGGCGCTGATGTCCTCGGGCATCACGGATTCTTCGCTCACCTACCACCTGGAGAACGCCAAGGCCCACGGCGTGACCCGGAAGGAGATCGCCGCCATCGTCACGCACGTGGGCTTCTACGTGGGCTGGCCGAAGGCGTGGGCGGTGTTCCGGCTGGCGAAGGACGTGTGGAGCGAGGCCGAGCCGGAGCGCACGGAGAAGGATAAATACCAGAATACGATCTTCTTCCCCATCGGCGCGCCGAACGACGGCTTCGCGCAGTACTTCAGCGGTCAGAGCTACCTCGCGCCGGTGTCGAAGGAGCAGGTGGGCGTGTTCAACGTGACCTTCGAGCCGGGCTGCCGCAACAACTGGCACGTGCATCACGCCACGAAGGGCGGCGGACAAATCCTGATCTGCGTCGGCGGGCGCGGCTACTACCAGGAATGGGGCAAGGAAGCCGTGGAGATGAAGCCCGGCGACTGCGTGAACATTCCGGCGGGCGTCAAGCATTGGCACGGCGCGGCCCCGGACAGCTGGTTTAGCCACCTGGCCATCGAAGTGCCGGGAGAAAATAGCTCCAACGAGTGGTTGGAGCCGGTCAACGACGAAACTTACGGAGGTTTGAAGTAAAATGAAGCGCATTCTTTCCATCATCATGATTCTCACCCTGCTGTTCTCCCTCGCCTGCGCGAACGCGGAAGGGGGCAGCCACATCCTCGTCGCCTACTTCTCCGCCACGAACAACACCGAGGGCGTGGCACAGCAGCTGGCCGAGGGTCTGGGCGCGGACATCTACGAGATCGTGCCCGAGATTCCCTATACCGACGAGGACCTGAACTACAGCGATTCGGCGACCCGCTCCAGCATCGAGATGGACGACCCCTCCGCGCGCCCGGCCATCGCGGGCGAGCTGCCGGATCTTTCGCAGTACGACGTGATCTTCCTGGGCTATCCGATCTGGTGGGGCGAGGCGCCGCGCATCATGAGCACCTTCGTCGAGGGCCTAGACCTCTCCGGCAAGACCGTCGCGCCCTTCTGCACCTCGGGCAGCAGCCCCTTCGGCAGCAGCGATTCCGCGCTGAAGGAAGCGGCCCCCGATGCGACCTGGATGGAGGGCCAGCGCTTCTCCGGCGGCGCATCTGCGGAGGATATCCTGGCTTGGGCGAACGGCCTCGGCCTGGTTCTGTAAAAAGGATTCATGAACAGCGTCCGCGCCATCGCGCACCTACTCGAACGCAAGCATAGGAGCATGGTATGATTTCGATACTGGAGCGAGCCATCGAGCCGAGGAAGCGGTTCCCCGAGGGACAGCGCCCGTTTGACAACGCCGCCCTCTGGGCGATGATCCTCCCGCTGCTGATCGAGCAGCTCCTGCAGGTGGTCGTGGGGCTCGCGGACACATTGATGGTCAGCTACGCCGGAGAAGCGACAGTCTCCGGCGTATCGCTGGACACGATGATCTACACCATCTTCATCTACCTGTTCACCGCCGTGGCGACCGGCGGCGCGGTCGTGGTTTCGCAGTACCTGGGCAGCGCGAATCGGGAGAGCGCCGATCTCGCGGCCTCGCAGACCTTCCACATCAACGCGGCGCTCTCGCTGATTTGCACGATTGCGATGCTGCTGTTCGGGAACGCGATCCTCTCGGGGCTGTACGGCGGCGTGGAACCGGCGGTGATGGACGCCTGCCGAACCTATCTGCGCATCGTGACGCTGTCCTTTCCGGCGAACGCAATCTACAACGCTGGCGCGGCGCTCTACCGCAGCATGGGGAAGACGCGGACGACGATGTACGTCTCCATCGCCATGAACCTGCTCAACGTGGCCGGCAACGCCGTGGGCGTCTTCCTGCTCCATGCGGGCGCGGCGGGCGTGGCCTGGCCCACAACGATCTCCTGGTACTTCGCCGCCGCCCTGATGACGGCGCTCTGCCTGCGGGTGGAGAACCCCGTATGCCTGCGAGCGCGGATGGCCGCGTCCCTCCACCGTGCGATGGCGCTGCGCATCCTGAAGATCGCGGTGCCGGGCGGCATCGAAAACGGGCTGTTCCAGCTGGCGAAGGTGGCGCTCGGCTCGCTGATCGCCACGTTCGGCACGGCGCAGATCGCCGCCAACGGCATCGGCCAGACGATTTGGAGCTTCGCCGCGCTGGTGAGCGTGGCGATCTGCCCGGCGTACATCACGGTGGTCGGCCAGTGCATGGGCGCGGGCGATGCCGACGCGGCGGACTACTACATGCGCAAGCTCACCCGCCTCACGGTGCTGCTCGCGGTGTTGTGGAACGCCGCCGTAATCCTCGCGCTGCCGGTGATCCTGCCGCTCTACGACGTGACCTCCGAAACCAAGCGGTTGGTGTTCGTCATCGTCCTGATCCACAACCTCTTCGCCGGCATCGTCCAGCCCTTCTCCATGCCCCTGGCGGCGGGGCTGCGCGCGGCGGGGGACGTGAAGTTTGCCATGTGGTCCGCCATCCTCTGCACGATGGTGCTGCGCACGGCGCTGTCCTTCCTGCTGGCGCTGGGGCTGCACATGGGCGTAATCGGCATCGCGCTGGCGATGGGCATCGACTGGACGGTGAAGGCCGCGCTCGATCTGCTTCGCTATCGCGAAGGAAAATGGCGGAGCATGAGGGTGATTTAAGGCACCGGCGCGGGCAGCGAGGTTTCGGACGGCGGCAGGGTGCTGATCGCCTTCTTCTCCTGGGGCGGCAATACGAAGGGCATCGCCGGGGAGATTCAGGCGCAGACGGGCGCGGATCTGTTCGAGATCGAGCTGGTCACCCCCTACTCCGACGACTACAACACCGTGCTCGATCAGGCGCAGCACGACCAGAACATCCAGGCGCGGCCGGAGATCGCAAACCACGTGGAGAACTTCGAGCAGTACGATACGATTCTGCTGGGCTATCCGAACTGGTGGGCATCCATCCCGATGCCGATTGCCTCCTTCCTGGAGGAGTACGACTTTGCCGGCAAGACGATCGTTCCCTTCTGTTCCCACGGCGGCGGGCGCTTCGGGCAGAGCCTGACCGCGATCGCAAAGCTGGCCCCCGACGCCACGATGGGCGAGCCCCTCTCCGTCCACTACTCCGGCGGCGCGGATCTGCCCGATGAAATCGCCGCATGGCTCGCTCAAAACGGAATCGCCGCCGCATAAATCCTCCCCCTAATAATCAAAGGGGGCCGCATCGTGCGGCCCCCTCAGCCTGTCAAAGAAGAAGAATCGCCTTTTCTATAGAAGCGATCCCTCCGGTATCTCTATGGCGGCCGCGCCTGACCTTCCGCTACCGCGCTTGAATGTCGCGCACCGCGCTGCACACGCCCGTGGAATTCCGAACGACCAGATGCGGTTCGATCAGAATCTTGTCGTTGCGCTGGATATCATTCTGGATCATATTGATCAGCAAATTCACAGAGCGCCTGGAAATCGCGTCAATATCCTGATGCACCGTCGTGAGCGGGATGGCCGCCACATCTGAAAAGACGATGTCGTCATAGCCGATCAGGGATAGGTCCTCCGGAACGCGCAGGCCGTTCTCTCGCAGCGCCCGCAGGCTTCCCAGGGCCATGATATCGTTGATGGTCGTGATCGCGTCGATGCGGACGCCCGACTTCACAAGCCGCAGCGTTTCCACATAGCTGCTCTCAAAATCCGCGTTCTCACAGCGGATCATCATGCTCTCATCCGCCTCCAGCCCTCTCTCCGCGAAGGCCTCCTTGTATCCTTCGAAGCGCATCTTCGTCGGAATCTGTTGCGGATGCGCCCCCAGAAAATAGATTCTGCGATGCCCCATATCCAGCAAGTATTTCACCGCCAGGTAGGATCCGTGCTTCAGATTCACCATGACATATGGGGCATCCACGTTGGTATAGTGCGCGGTTGCGTACAGATAGCGAATGCCATAGGTCTCCAGCGATTTCAGATAGGTCACCTCATGCAGATTTGAACTGGTGGGTGGTATGATGATGATTCCGGCCACGCGCTGAGAGATGAACTGATCGATCACCCTCTCTTCCTCTGAGAATTTGTCCTGCGAGGACGCGATGAGCGGCTGATAGCCGTTTTCGACGATCTTTGCCACGCAGCTCTTCACGAACTGTCCGAAGTAGACGTTGGCAAAATCCGTAATCACGAGCCCAATGACATTGCTCTTTTGCTTCACCAGCGTCTTCGCAATGACGTTGGGGCGATATCCCATGCGTTCCGCGGTCTCCCAAATCTTGCGCCGGGTTTCTTCCTTGATGACCGTCTTGTTGTTCAGCGCCAAAGATACCGTCGCTTCCGAAACGCCAACCTCTTTGGCGATATCCATCAATCTTACGCCCATAGCCGCTATTCAACCGCCTTTGTGGATTTTAATCTATTCTACTACAATCTGCCGCGGTAATGAAACCCTAACTGCGTAAAACATTCGCTAATCGAATCTCGGAAAATAACATGTATTTAGCGGGTACGTCCTCCTCGACCACGGGGAAGCGCCCGGTTGGCTCCAGGAAGCGGTTGTCCACGTTGTCGTCGTTGGTGCAGGAAACTTCGCCGACCAGCACCGTTCCCTTCCCCTCTTCGCCCCAGAACGCGTGGTACTGCCCGCGATGCAGACAGACGCTCTGCCCGGGCGTCAGGCGGATCTCCGTGCCTGCCGGCGCGGTGTAGCAGCGCCCGTCCGAGTGAATCTGAACATCCCGAGCGCTGAGCTTCTCGTCGGGCGTAGACTCGTACATCTTGACGATGAGATTCCCGCCGCCGCGATTGATGATGTCCTCCGTCTTCTTCCAGTGGAAGTGGTAGGGCGTGACCTGGCCTTCCTTGACGATCATGTACTTCTCCGCGTAGGGCTTGGTCCCTTCAATGTCCCGGAAGAAACCGTTCCGGGCGGTAAACATGAGCAGCCCCACCTTGTCGTAATTCCCCAGGCCGAAATCGGTGATATCCCAGCCCAGCATGTTATCGACGACCTCGGCATATTCCGCGCCCAGCTTGGCCGCGTCCTGGGGCGACCAGTACGCAAAGGGCGGCAGATAGAGCTGATGGCTCGCCATGAAATCTATCGCATCTCCTATGATCTTATCGATTTCCGAACGCTTCATTCAAATACTCCTTTCCGAAATGCGGCATCCGCATTGCGGATGCCACATGGATTCAATGCGATTGCCCCAGGTTAGTCGCCCAGCTGCGCGTACACAGCCCCGATGTTATCCGCGGCGGTTTGAGAATCGATCTGCCCCAGGAAGAGCAATTCATAGTTCTTCATGATCGCGTCGTTCTTCTCCGTCCAGTGGGGCACCAGCGCCGCGATGGAGGTGTCGGCGGTCTCAAAGGTTCGCATGTAAGCATTGGCGTCGATGCCGTTGTCCTCCCAATACTTGAAGAAATCATCCCAGTATTCGGAGCGGGACACCAGCACGGTGCCGTTGGTGGCCAGGATCTCCTGGCCCTCGTCGCTGGCCAGGAACTTCAACAGCTCCCAGGCCTCCGCCTTGTGGGGGCTACCGGAATAGATGCTCTCTCCGATGCCGTTGACGAGCGTCCGGAAGCCGTCCGGTCCGCTGGGCAGCTCGCAGATGCCGATGTTGAAATCGCAGTTGCTCTTCAGCGCGGAGAGCTGCCAGTTGCCCTCCCAGTACATCGCGATCTTGCCGGAGGCGAACATCGTGTCGCCGCCGGAGGCGCGGATGGACGCGAAGGGAGGAGTGACGTGATACTTGAGGAACAGGTCCTGCGCGAACTGCATCGTCTCGACATTCTTCTCGGTGGTGTAGTCCACGATATTGCCGCCGTTCATCAGCATCAGGTTCCAGTAGAATTCATTGTTCGAATTCTCAATCACGGTGCCGTAGACATCGATGTTGTCCGGATCGAAGTCGGGGCTGAGCGCGTTGTTGCCATTGACGTCAATGGTCATCTTCTGGAGCAGTTCCAAATAGCTGCCGCCGTCCGTGGGATTCCAGGTCAGGCTGGCATCCGGATACTCCACGCCGTACTGATCGAACAGATCCTTGTTGTAGACCACGCAGATCGTATCCCAGTCGCGGGGAATCGCGTACAGGTTGCCATCCTCGGTGTAGATGTCCATCACCTGCTGCATGTGGCCGTCCCAGCTGTATCCATCGGCCTCGGCCAGCTCGGTCAGGTTCGCCGCCGCGTGCATGCTCTGCAGGGTCTGGAACCACCAGGTCTGATTCATGAATACGTCCGCGCAGACGCCGCCGTTGATCTCCGTCTGAATCTTCTCCCAGTACTGATCCCAGGCCAGGAACTCCAGGTTGACCTTGATGTTCGGGTAGTATTCGTTGAACTTTGCGATCTGTTTTTCGACGCCGGAGCGCTGACCTTCATCCCAGAACATGTAGCGAAGCTCGGCGCTCATCTCCGCTGCGTTCTCGGCGGGGGTGTAGGCGAAGGCCGTGGTCGAGATGCCGAGAAGCATCGCGACGCAGAGTAGCAGGGCAACCAGTCTCTTGTTCTTTCCCATTGTAAATACCTCCTTATTTTTCTACGCGCTCGCGTAAAAATGATCTCACTTAAATGCGGACGCCCCGATCGATTCCATCAGGTAGTCCTTCGTCAGCACAAACAGAATCAGCAGCGGCAGGAGCCCTATGCAGGATGCCGTCATCAGGCCGCCCCAATCCACCGAGCGGTTGGTGTAGAAGATGGTCGAAATCGCCAGCGGAACGGTTCGAAGGTTTTCGCTGTTGATGACAATCAGCGGCCACATGAAGTCGTTCCAGACCTGAACCGCCCGCAGCAGGCCCAGCGTGAGCATCGCGTGCTTGCTCATCGGGACGCAAATCTGCGAAAAAATCCGTATCGGACTGCATCCGTCGATTTCCGCGGCCTCGATGATGGCCGTGGGAATGCTCATGAAGAAGTTCCGCATGAAGAATACCGAGAAGGCGTTCCCGAAGAAAAACGGGAGGATCATCGCCGCGCGCGTATTCAGCATGCCCAGGTTGCGCATAATGACAAATTGCGGAATCAGGATGACCACCGCCGGAATCATCATGCTGGACAGGAAGAGCATGAAGATGGCGTTCTTGGCCGGGAAATCGATCTTCGCAAAGGCGTATGCCGCCAGCGAGCTGAACAGCATGCACCCGAATACCACGCACAGGGTGACGACGATCGAATTGAAAAAGAATTGCAGCCAGTTCACCTGATTCCAGACGGTCGCATAGTTTTTCAGGGTCCATACCTTCGGGATGAAGGTCGGCGGATATTTCAGGATATCCGTCGAGGGCTTAAAGGAGTTAATCAGCATCCAATAGATTGGAAACAGGGCGATCACCGCGACGATCACGCAGAATAGGTAGATCAGTATCTTACTTACTTTCCTCTTCATGCTCGAATGCCTCTTCATGCCTGTATAACCACCTTTCCGGGAGGGGCGCCGCGGGACCTGTGGAGCCGGCCGGCGCTCTCCCCCTATCGTCCGTGATGCGCGCACGCCTTACATCGCATAGTCGGTGACCATGTCGTGCGAGAAGAACTTGTACTGGATGAATGTCGCGATCATCAGCACGATGAACAGCAGTACGGAGAGCGCCGCGGCATATCCCATCTTGAAATACTTAAACGCATTGGTATATAGCAAGAAGTAATATGTCCTGGTCGCGTCTCCCGGACCGCCATTGTACATTCCGTACGCCAGGTCAAACACTTGGAACGAACCGATCAGCGAGGTTATGCACGCGAACATGAAGGTCGGCTTCATTAGCGGGATCGTAATGCGCATGAGGCGCTGAAAGCTGCTCGCTCCGTCGATCTTCGCCGCTTCATACAAGACGGACGGAATGTTGCCGAGCCCCGCCACGAAGATCATCATGTGGTAGCCACAGAAGATCCACATGTTGACCAGCGCGATGGAGACCATCGGCCACCACATCGTATTAAAGACCGGCTGGAGATCAAATCCCACGCCACGCGCGATGTAATTGATCACGCCAAAGGTGCCGTCCAGAAGCAGATTCCAGATGTAGGCGATGATGATGGGCGTCGTGATCCAGGGCAGCACGTATACCGCTCGGAAAAAGCCGCTGAACCTCTTGATTCCGCTTCGAATCGCCAGGGCCATCAGGAACGCCAGGATCAGGCTCGCGGGGATGTGATAGATGATATACTGCAGCGTCACCTTGATGGCATTGTAGAACAATGGATCGTTGAACGCCGTGGCATAGTTCTCCCACCCGATGAACGTAGACGTGTCGACCATTTTCCAATCGAAGAAGCTCATCACGAAGGTCAAGATCGTGGGAATGAAGATGAATACCAGCAATCCCAGAGCCGCGGGCGCAATGAACAGGTATCCCGTGATTATATTCTTCTTGCGCCGGGCGCTCATCCGCTTTTTTCCTCGCGTCCTTTGAGCCAGTTGCGCCATTCCAACTCCCCCTTCGTTCTGTCAATCCTTGACCAGCTTGACGGTGATCGCCTTGTAGGGTCCGAACTTCAATTCGATCTCTCCATTCTCGATGGGCAGCTCTCGCGATTCCCGCTCGTTCATGTTGGCGAGGCAGGCCTTGTGGAACTGCGGCGCAAGCCTGACGCGCGCGACCGTCTCCTGCCCCTGGTTCTCGAACAGCCTCAAAATGTAGCCGTCGCCGTCGAAGCACTTCTTGAACGCCGAGAATTGTATGTTCCCCTCCCTCACCTCATAGGGCGCGGAGATGTCCCCGGCCAGGTTCGTCTCGTGCCGCGCTCGAATCGCGTGGCCGACGGGCGGATACAGGAAGCTCTGCACGTCCTGAATAAACGGCGCCTTCTCCCCCTCGCGCACCGCGTAGGGCACGTAGGACCACTCCATCACATGCTCTCCCAGGCACTGGGCGCCCGGCGTATAGAAGGCCATCGCGGCGTCTCCCTCGCGCTGCAGGGTGTTGATCCGGCTCATCATGTCGAAGCAGCGCAGCAGCGTCACGTAGACGTCCGGCTTGCGATCCAGGGGATTCAACACGGCCTCATAGTCGTACATCCCCTTCAGGGCCACGGCGAGTCCGAAGTTTCCATCCTCCATCGCGATCCACTCCCGGCAGGGCAGCAGCTGCGTCGGGGGCTGAATCCACGGCTCGATCTCCCGCTGCCTTTCAATGGGGCGGTCCAAAATGGCCAGGTGCCCCTGGGAGCGGATGAAATCCGTCTGGACGACGGAAGGAATCCGCAGCCGAATGCGGTGATCCTTGGCGGTGTTGTTCAGCGTCAGCTTGACGTCCACTCGAGGGGTTCCGCTCGCGACGGAAATCTCAAAGGTCACGGGGATCTGCGTGTGCTCCAGCGTGCGCGCGTCGCCCGTCAGCTCCCTGGGGACGCTCATCTCGCCGCGAACCTCCAGCACGGCCCGCACCGGACCGCTCTCCTTCAAGCGGCATGCAAACTGGCACTGGGAGGAGCGCACGACCTCGCCCGGAATCCAACTGGGCGCGTAATCCCAGGCGTCGCCCGCGTCGGCGTCGTCCTCCAGCAGATTCAGGTTGAAAATCTTGAATCCCGTGCGCTTGTCGCACAAATTGATGAGCGCGCCCCGGCTCTCCACCCGGATATACTCGTTTTCAATGAAATTCTCCCCGGCGCGGAGCTCGCTGGAAGCTTCGTCTTTCACTTCCACCATGCGATACTTCTTCAGCGCGAATGCGTCGAAGCGATCCTGGAACAGCACCTTTTGGAATACCTTCCCCGGGAAGACGCTGTTTCTCGGCAGATCGTGGCTGTTCAACTCAACGGGTTCCCGGTCGATGATCTGCGTCTTGAGGAGATTGCCCGCCTCGTCCGCAATGGCGATCTTCCTGTGGCGCAGCTTGGTGGACTGCGAAAAGGCCCCGAACAGGTCCCGCTTCTCGGGCAGCATTTCGTTCACCGGCAGCCAGAGCTCCACCACCTGATTGTCCGCCGTGGTGGGCGAAAGGGCCAGTATCTCCTCTCCGTCGCCGCCCCAGGGCTTCATGTTCCTTCCGATAAACTTCAGCGCGTCGTGTATGATTCCGGCGGCAATCTGGCGCGCGCCCGCGAAGCGCGCCTCCATCTCCACATGCACTTCGTCCACGCTGGAGCCATGGATGGAATCGTGCGCGCTGTTCACCATCATGAACTCCCAGGCCTCATCCAGAAGGCGGGGCTTGTGGGGATATCCATAGAGGGACGCCAGCGCATCCAGCGGCTCCGCGTACTTTTCCAACAGCGCCTCGCAGGCAAAATTCTGCCGCTTGAGGTAGGTGCGCGTCGAAAGCGCGCCCAGCAGCACGTATTGATACTGGGAACCGATCAGCTCCATGCTGTATCTCTGGCTGGGCGCCGACTTGTCCAGCTGCGCCTTCGCCATCTGTACGTACTGCTCGACGTCGCCCATGATGAATTCGATCTCGTCCTGCATGGCGTTCGCGGCCTTCACGGAGTCGCCGATGTTGATCTGCGGCGGCAAATGGTCATAGCCCGCGATCAGCGGTATGATGCCCGTGGGGTAGCGGTCCTTGATGCGATGGACGTTTGCGATCAGGCTGCGCGCGATGCGCTGCGGATCGTCGTGCTCCGCCAGCTCCTTGTGGTGTTCAAAGGAAAGATAGTCCGCATAGTAGGGAACCTCCCTGGGCTGAGAGGGCAGCACGGGCTTGTTGAAAATATCGAAGGCCCCGCTGTAGCTCTCCCGGAAGTGGCTCACAAATATCTCCGAACCATCCAGGCCTGTGTAGCGGAATTCGTCGTGATGTCCGCCCGGCACCTCCGGCATTCCGCGCATGAACAGGAGGCTGTCGATGTCGAAGCCCTTCAGAATCTGCGGAAGCTGCAGCGGATGGCCGAAGTTGTCCGGCAGATAGCCTGCGCGCATGTATCCGCCGAAGCGCTTGCACAGCCTCTCCCCGTACAGGCAGTTGCGGATCATCGATTCCGCGCTGGGCAGCCATTCGTCAAACTGGGTAAAGAAGGGCCCGATGGTCAGGAGTCCCTCCCGGATCATATCGCGTATGACGCCCTCATCCTCCGGGATCACGTCCAGGTACTCCTTGAGGGGGTAATACTGTCCATCCAAACAGTATGTAACGAAATCATCGCGGGTCTCTCGAATCTTCTTCAGATCCTCCAGGGCCTCTACCGTCCAAAAACGATAGGAGCGCAGGGGCTGATACCACTCGATGTCCAAATGCCCCGCCGTTACGATGAAGCCCGTGATCTTCTTCATGTCTTCCTTTCCCCCTTCTTTCCGGATCGTCGCACTTCCGAAATACCGCCGCTATTTAAATCGATTTAATTCAGTCAAGCGAATCCAGAGCTTTTTGTTGAATTATAATTATTGTATAACGGCTATCGAGCATTGTCAATAGCCGATTTATACGTATTACGCCCTAAATTGTGGAATAATTTTGGTTATATTGTACATTTAATAGATTTAATGAAATTTAATTTGCGATCGACTCATCAAACCTCCGCGTGTCGATTTTCTCTCGGAAGGCTGCTCGTTAACGATCTGAATCAATTTTTCTTTCCTATTATATTGTATACAATTCGCTATGTCGGAGCCTTTCGTTCGACCCTCCCAAACCGCCGAAGGGTTACGGATTTGATTCTTAATTTTAATTTTACAATATATAATGATAAATGGTCGAAATCGCCGACACAGTTCCAACAAAAATTGACAAAGCTTTAAGCATTTGATATACTTATGGACAAGTTAATTAAAGCGTTTAATTTCAAGCGCAACACAATATGAACGGGAGGTTGATGCGAATCATGACTGCGTCCATTCAGACTGCGCGAGAGGAAATGCGAGCCTGCCTCTCTCAAAAGATCATTCCCTTTTGGCTTGCGCGCGCCGTAGACAATCAATTCGGAGGGTATCTCACCAACTTTGACGAAAAGGGCGTCTTCAATGGAAACGGGACGAAATACCTGGTGACCCAGAGTCGAATGGTGTGGGGATTCAGCAACCTGCTGGAGTTTTGTCTCCCGGCGGACCGGGAGTTCATGGCCGAGGCCGCGAGGCAGGGCGCTCAATTCCTGATGAAAAGATTCTGGGACGAGGCATACGGAGGATACTACTGGCAATTGAATCGCGACGGTTCCGTCGCCGATCCCGCCAAGCTGGTCTACGGCGAGGGCTTCGCCATCTACGCGCTGAGCGAGTATGCCCTGACGTATCGCGACGAGGAGGCGCTGGCCTTCGCGGAGAGGGGCTTTGACCTGCTGCAGCTCTACGCCGCCGACACGCTGCGCGGCGGATACTACGAAAACATCGAGCGGGACTGGTCCATCTCCCCCGCCGGCAGCTACGCGGGGGATCGCAAATCGCTGGACATCCACATGCACTTGCTGGAGGCCTTTACGACGCTCTACAGGGCATCGAGGAAGGAAATCCATGCCCGCAAGCTGAAGGAGGTCCTCGACCTCATATTCGCCCACATGGTCAACCGGGAGAAGGGCTACGGCCTCAACCAGTTCGATCTGGACTTCCATCCGCTGCCGGCGATCAACATCATGCGCACCTGGAACGCCGAGCGCGAAACCAACGAAGTCATCCAAACGCCGACCGATTCCACCTCCTACGGGCACAACGTGGAGCTGAGCTGGCTGGCCGACCTCTGCCTGAACGTCCTGGGGTGCGACCGCAGCGGCTATGAGCCCGTCCTGAAAAAGCTGCTGGATCACGCCCTGCGGTTCGGATTTGACCACGCGCGCGGCGGCGTCTATCGTGACGGCGTCTCGGATCAGGCCGTGCTCGTCTACGACAAGGAGTGGTGGCAAAACTTCGAAGCGCTGGTGGGCTTTCTGAACGGCTACAAGCTGTATGGCGACGAGCGCTATCTGGACGCTTTCCTGAAGACCTGGGCCTTCGACCGGGATTTCTTCATGAACATGGAGGTTGGGGAGAGCCGGCAGCTGCTTCAGGCGGACGGCACGCCCGTCATTTCGAACATGGGCAATCCCTGGAAGGGCATCTACCATACCGGGCGCGCGCTCGCCGAATGCCTGCGCCGGTTGGACGCCCTCTGCGCGGATTCGCCCGCGAATCCGCCGCAAAGCGCGCCGGCGCGCTGATGCAGTGCGGCGGAACGAGCACGGGAAGAAGATCCGATACAAAATCGACCGAAAACCGTCAGAGATCAAGAAGCACAGCGTGAGATCGCAGGGCCAACTGAGGCGGCGAGAGCGGATGAAATCGTCGATCCGGGCCAAACTGGAGCACATCTTCCGGTGGTCAGGCGGCTGTTCCGCCTCCGAAAGACGCGCTACCGAGGCCTGGCAAAGCAGACGCAAAAGGCGAACATGCCGTTCGCCCTGGCAAACCTATATCAGGCCGACAAGCGCTGCTTGCCGGCCTGAGCAGGTTTTGCCTTGAGCAGGAAATTACCAAAGGTTTAGCTTTTAGTTTGCTCCCCTTGCTCTTTCCCTTTCCTTTCTGCCTTTTGTGCGGGGGTGCCTTAAGCCGTAAACCAAAGCGCCGTCGCGGGCTCCCGGTGGGAGGCGCGGCGGCGCTGTTGTCTCTTCTTTACCGCAGTTCCGCTCCGTGCTCGGCTTCCACGGCCTTCAGGATCTTGGCCATGGAGCCGTTGATCTCCTCGTCGGTGAGGGTTCGGTCGCTGGCGCGGAAGGAGAGGGCGTAGGCCACGGACTTCCTGCCCTTGCCCAGCTTGTCGCCCCGGTAGATGTCGAAGAACTTCACGCTCTCCAGCGTCTTGCCGCCGTGGGCGCGGATGGTCTGCATCAGCGCGCCGACCTCCACCTTCTCGTCCACCACCAGCGCGATGTCGCGGGTGACGGCCGGGAACTTGGGCAGCGGCTTCACGCCGTTGAAGTCCGGCTCCAGCGGGCGCAACGCGTCGATGTCGATCTCCGCCAGGTACACGCGGCTGTCGATGCCGAAGCGCTCCGCCACGTCCGGGTGAATCTCGCCCAGCTGGGCGATCTGCTTGCCGTCCGCCGTCAGCACCGCCTTGCGGCCGGGGTGGTAGTAGCCGTCGCCGCCCCTGGCGATGTCCGCCGCCACGCCGAAGCATGCCAGCAGCCAGACCACGGCGTTCTTGATGGAGTAGAAGTCCTCTTCCGGGCCGAACAGGCCGATGGTCAGCATCTGTTGCTCGGCGGGCAATTCGCCCTCCGCGCCGGGGGCGAAGGTCTTGGACAGCTCGAACAGCCGCCCGGCGGCGTTGCCCCGGTTCAGATTCGAGGCGATGGTGGCGAGCATCGAAGGCGCCATCGTGGTGCGCATCACCGAGGTATCCTCGCCCAGCGGGTTGCGCAGCACCACGCAGTTGCGGCGCGGGTCGTCCTTCGCCAGGCCCAGGTCGTCGATCCACTTGGGGCTGATGAAGGAGTAGTTCAGGATCTCGTACATCCCCTGCCCCACCAGCGCGCTCTTCACGCGGCCGTTGAAGGCGAAGTGGGCGTTCTTCTTGCCGGGCATGGTCTTGGCGAACATCAGCGTCGACGGGATGTGGTCGTAGCCGTACATGCGCAGCACTTCCTCGGCGATGTCGGCCTCGCTGTCCATGTCCTGGCGGAAGGCCGGAACCTCGCAGGTCAACGTGTCGCCGCTGCGCACGGTGTCGATGTAGAGGCTGTTCAGGATGTCCTCCATGGTATCCCCCGACACTTCCACGCCGTTCAGGCGGCAGATGCGGGAGACGCTGGCCTCGATGGTCTTGCCCTCCATCGGGTTCGGGTAGTCGTCGAAGCAGCCGGGCACCACGTCGCCGCACTCGAGCATGTTCACCAGCATGCAGGCGCGCTCCAGAGCTTCCATGGCCGTGGCCGGGCAGACGCCCTTCTCGAAGCGGCCAGAGGCCTCGGTGCGCACGCCCAGCTTGCGGGCGGTCACGCGGTTGTTGGCGCGCTCGAAGGCGGCGCACTCGAAGAGCACGGAGGCGGTGTCGTTCTCGATCTCGCTCTCCTCGCCGCCCATGATGCCGGCCAGGCCGGTGGCGTTCTCGTTGTCGGCGATGACGAGCATGGATTCGTCCAGGATGTGCTCCTTGCCGTCCAGCGTGACCAGCTTCTCGCCGGGGTGGGCCTTGCGCACGATGATGGTCTGCTCCTTGACGCGGGAGAGGTCGAAGGCGTGCATCGGGTGGCCGGTCTCGAGCATCACGAAGTTGGTGATGTCCACGATGTTGTTGATGGGCCGCACGCCCGCGCCGTAGAGGTACTCGCGCATCCACTTGGGGGACGGGCCGATCTTGACGTTGGTGATGACGCGCGCGCAGTAGCGGGGGCAGGCGTCATGGTCGATGACCTTGACGGTGGCGTAATCCTCGAATTTGCCCTTGCCGTTCTCCTCGACGGAAATCTCCGGCATCACGAAGTGCTCGTTCAGCACAGCGGAACTCTCGCGCGCCAGGCCCCAGACGGACAGGCAGTCCGGGCGGTTGGCCAGGATTTCGAAGTCGACCACGTCGTCGCCCAGGCCGAAGACCTCCTTGACGTCGGTGCCGGGGGCCACATCCTCGAAGATCTCGATGATGCCCGCGTCGCCGATGTGGGGGTACAGCCCGGCGGGCACGTCCAGCTCCGGGCCGGAGCAGAGCATGCCGTTGGACACCTCGCCGCGCATCTTGCTCTTCTTAATCTTCACGCCGCCGGGCAGGTGCGCGCCGTCCAGCGCCGCCGCCACGCGCATGTCGGCGTGCACGTTGGGCGCGCCGCAGACGATCTGGATCGGCTCGGGGCCGCCCACGTCCACCATGCACAGGTGCAGGTGGTCGGAGTTCGGATGATCCACGCAGGAAACCACGTAGCCGACGACCACGTTGTCGAACTGCGTGCCGGTCTGGTCGACGCCCTCCACGGCGGTGCCGGTGGAGATCATCTTATCGGCGTACTCGGCGGCGGTCATGTGGATGTCCACGTAGTCGCGGAGCCACTTCATCGGTACTTTCATGTTCGTCGCCCTCCTTATCGGTACTGCGTCAGGAAGCGCAGGTCGTTCTCATACAGGTAGCGGAGATTCGGGATGTTGTAGCGCAGCAACGCCACGCGCTCCACGCCGAAGCCAAAGGCAAAGCCCGAGTACCTCTTCGGGTCGATGCCGCACATCTCCAGCACGTGGGGGTTCACCATGCCCGCGCCCAGCACCTCGATCCAGCCGGTGCCCTTGCACATGCGGCAGCCGGCGCCGTGGCAGTTGGCACAGGTCAGGTCCACCTCGGCGGAGGGCTCGGTGAAGGGGAAGAACGAAGGCCGGAAGCGCGTGGAGATGCCCTCGCCGTACATCTGGCGGGCGAACTCGTCCAGCGTGCCCTTGAGGTCCGCCATGGTGATGTTCTCGTCGATCACCAGGCCCTCCATCTGGTGGAACACCGGGCTGTGGGTGGCGTCGGCCTCGTCGGCGCGGTACACGCGGCCGGGGCAAATCACGCGGATCGGCGGCTTGCGCGTGGTCATGATGCGCGCCTGGACCGGGGAGGTGTGGGTGCGCAGCACGATGTTGTCGTCCACGTAGAAGGTATCCTGCGCGTCGCGGGCGGGGTGGTTCTTCGGGATGTTGAGCAGCTCGAAATTGTAGTGGTCGTACTCGACCTCCGGGCCCTCGACGACCTCGTAGCCCATGCCGGTGAAGATTTCGACCATCTTATTGAGCGCGATGTTCATCGGGTGCAGCGATCCCGCCGCGCGCTCCGGGCCGGGCAGGGTCACGTCCACGGCCTCGGCCTCCAGGCGGGCGCTCTTCTCGAGCTCCTTGAGCTCCGCGCCCTTCTTTTCGAGCTCCTCCTCGATGGCCTTGCGCACGTCGTTCACGAGCTGGCCCATCCGCGGGCGCTCCTCCGGCGCGAGCTGGCCCATGCCGCGAAGCAGACCGGTGAGCTCGCCCT
>CANQGC010000024.1 GCA_947600345.1 uncultured Clostridia bacterium | reverse complement strand
GGAGAGCAATGTGATCCGCAAAGCAGCGGCCTATGTGATCCTCGGCATCAACGAGGAAGGGGGGAAGGAAGTGCTGAGCATCACGATCGGGGAGAACGAGTCAGCGAAGTTCTGGCTGAGTGTGCTCAACGAGGTGAAAAACCGCGGTGTGCAGGACATATTCGTGATCTGTGCGGATGGTAAGGCAACAACGCACAGAACGGTGGCACGTCAGGGAGGGCCTGAAAACCGCTGAGAGAGTAGCGTTTTCGGAACATTGGGGCGATCAATAAAATGATCAATTTTAGCCGTGGGTTCGGGCAATCGGGGCGGCGGTATCGTTGGTTTCGCTGTGTTCTTTCACGTAATATTTGAGCGTCATTGCGGAGGTGGTATGGCCCGCCGCCGCTTGCGTATTCTTGAGGACATTGAATAAATCAAGCGAATGTGATATAATTATTTATATGCGTAACAAGATATCATGGAAGTGTGATCATGGCTGTCAACCATAAGTGACTGTTCGATCTGTTGATCAAGCAGAATATGACGACTACCCACCTTCAACGCGAAGTTGGGGTTTCATCGAGCATCGTTCCACGGATGAGGCGAAACGGCTATATCTCTCTGGATACGTATAAAAGGAATTTACTTAAGGCAACACCGCACAAACGGCAGCACGTCAGGCGATGCCTTTTCCGCCATCTGCAGCGTGGACGGTTTTTTGAATTCATGCGGGATGTGAGGGATGACGATGGACGCTGTTAGATCTCTATACTATCGTGCTATAATAGATCGAAAATATACCCGTCAAGCAAAGGATGGCCATATGCAATTCCTGGTTGATTTTGAGAATGTACACAGTCCGGGGCTCAGGGGCGTGGAGCTTTTGACGAAGGCCGATGGCATAATCATTTATTACAGCGAGAGCTGTAACGCGATTGAGAAGGGAATGCTGAAGAGGATTCTTGCGTCCGGTTGTTCCTTTCAAATCGAGAAATTGAAGTCCATCAGCCGGAACGCGCTGGACTTTTACATCGCCACTCACGTGGGGGAAATCTATGGGCAGAACACCGACGAGGTCATCGGAGTCGTCAGCGGCGACAAGGGACTCAAGGCGCTCCGGGAATTCTGGCTGACCCGCAAGAAGCAAGTGGTTGTGAAGCCCACCATCATTCAGTGCATTATTTCCGCCAATGAAACAAACGGGAGAACGAAGGCCGCGCATCGCGAAGTGGATATGCTCAACCTGGAGGAGGAATACAACGCCTATCGGAGCAAACAGGAAAGAATCCAGCGCATGCGCGACATCGTCGGCGGCGATGTGGATATTGCGGAATTCATAATGGCTCGGATTGCGGAGGGCATCAAGCCGAGAGAATTGTATCTGTATATGTTGAAGACCTTTGGAAGGGTCCGGGGGACGGAGGCATATCGCGGGGTCAAGGCCTGGCGAATGGAAAAATGAGAGGGCGATAAGAAAGGCTTACGGATGGTTTGTTGAGGAGTCTATACGCATGGATGAAAAATTTGATCTTCAGGCATATTTGACGCGTGGCGTCGAGACGATTGTCGAAGAATCGCTTAAGGCAACACCGCACAGATAAGGTGGTCGGCAGGCGAATGAATTTTTCGTCAGATGCAAGTGCAGATTTCGAAGGCTTACTGGAGGTAAGTCGAGAAAGCTGCACGCTGCAGATGGCGGAAAAGGCATCGCCTGACGCGCCGCCGTTCTGTGCGGTGGTGCCTTAAGGCTACCATGAAGGATCCCCGTGAGAGCGCTTTTATGGTGAAGTTCGCGGCGGCAAGCAGGAGGGCGTTCAAGCGCCGGGCGGCGGCGGAGAAATCCGGGGAGCATATCCCGCCGTTCCTGATCGCCAGCATCACCAGCAGCTGCAATCTGCACTGCGCGGGCTGTTATTCCCGCTGCAATCATGCCACCACGGATGCCGCGCCCGTAGGCCAACTCACCGACGAGGAATGGCGCACGATCTTTCAGGAGGCGGATGAAATCGGCGTGAGCTTCATACTGCTGGCCGGCGGGGAACCCCTGCTGCGCCGCGACATCATTGAAATGGCGGGAAGGATGCAGAATATCATCTTCCCGATCTTCACAAACGGCACGTACATGGACGGCGCCTTCTTCGCACTGCTTGACAAGTGCCGCAATCTGATCCCGGTCATGAGCATCGAGGGCGGCAAGGAGGAGACGGACGAGCGCCGCGGGAAGGGCGTGTATGAGAAGCTGATCTCCAACATGGACGCTCTGCACGATCGCTCCCTTCTGTTTGGCGCTTCGATCACGGTGATGTCGCGGAATGTCCGCGACGTCACCTACCGTGCGTTCCTCAGCGCTCTAGCGGAGCGGGGCTGCAAGCTGGTGATCTATGTGGAGTACGTCCCCGTCACGGAGGAAAGCACAGAGCTTGCCCCCGGTGGGGCGGAGCGCGCGATCCTGAAGGAGGGGATCGCGCTGCGGCGCAGGGACCATCCGGAGATGGTATTCCTGTCCTTCCCGGGCGATGAAAAGAGCTCCGGTGGCTGCATTGCCGCGGGGCGCGGCTTCTTCCACATCAACTCCCACGGCGGAGCGGAGCCCTGCCCGTTCTCCCCGTACTCGGACATCAACGTGCGCGATACTTCCTTGAGGGAAGCGCTAAAGTCGCCTCTGTTCACCGCCCTGCGCGAAGGGGATCTGTTGGCCGACGATCACGTTGGAGGCTGTGTTCTGTATGAAAAGCGGGATGCAGTGAAGGCAATCCTCTCCTGAGAGGGGCAATTCGTTTCGGAACATAGAAGAGAAGGACGCAGACATGAGCAACATTCCGGCTGCAATCGAAAAGCGCAGTTCCGCCCGCGGCTATCAGCCGGAGAAGCTGATTGGCGTAGAATTGGACGCGCTGGTCAAGACTGGCGACGTTTCCAGAGAAACCGAACGATCCGGAGGAAAGTCGGTATCCTGCGCAGAATCGGCGGGGATGACTATGTGAACGCGTGGACTCACGGAGGGTGCATCGGCGTTCTGTCCAAGAACAAGATACACTGCTCCTGCTGGATGTGCAGGGTCAAGTCCTGCGACGCTCCTTCCCAGATGGACGCGAGGAGGATGCAGGAAATGGCTGATGAGAAAAGTGAATGGCAACGAGACGACGGGGCGGATCAGGACGATGATCCGCCCTTGCCATGTATCAGATTTCTGCACCCGTTTGAAATGCTCGGGCGCATGTTTGTTTCTTAAGGCGACTCTGCACAGATAAGGTGGGAGGTTGGAAACTCGGAGGGTTTCCAAGTCGGCCTTTACACGATGCGCACGCGCGCGCCTGCGGGCACGGGGGAGAGGCTTTTTTCGCGCTCCGACCAGCGCAGCTGCGTGAGCGCGTATTCGCCGCGCTCGTAGCCGTAGCCGTCGCCCGCGTCCTCGTAGAGCGCGAAGGCGGCGTCCGCGCCGGGATAGACGCGCAGCTCCAGGGGCGCGCCGGCCAGCTGATCCGCCCACTGCAATCCCTCGGCCAGCGGCAGGATCGAGCCCGCGCGCACGAACAGCGGCACGCGATCCAGCGGGGCGTCCACGGCGACGCTCTGCCCGCCCGCGTAGCGGCGCTCATCCCAGAAGTCATACCAGTCGCAGCCCGCGGGCAGGTAGCACGTCCAGCGCTTCTCGCGGTTCAGCGGCGCGCTGCCCGGGCCGTAGTACATGGGCTCGGTGACCGGGCAGACCAGCAGCGACGGCCCCAGCAGGAACTCCGTCGACGTGGCGACGGCCTCCGGGTCGTCCGGGAAGTCGAACAGCAGCGGGCGCATCATGCTGGCGTTCTCGCGCCAGACCGCGCCGGCCAGCGAGTAGATGTAGGGCAGCAGCCGGTAGCGCAGGCGTATGAACTTCTCGATGGCGTCGTAGAAGGGCTCGCCCGGCTGGCCGAAGTTCCAGATCTCGCGCGGCGTGTCGGTGCCGTGGGAGCGGAACATGGGCAGGAAGCAGCCGAACTGCAGCCAGCGCACGTAGAGCTCCCGGTAGCCCAGGTCGTCCACGCCCTCCTCATAGTCGCCCCGCCAGAACCACTTGGGGCTGGGGTCGGTGTCGCAGCCGCAGCCGCGGTGCCGCCAGTTGTCCTTCACCGTGAAGAACGCGCCGATGTCCAGCGTCCACCAGGGGTAGCCGCTGGCGGCCATGTTGAGCCCCTCGGCGACCTGCTTCTTCATCACGGACCACCTGGCGTCGGTGTCGCCCGACCAGAGCATCGCGCCGTAGCGCTGGGAGGAGGCGTAGCCCGAGCGGGTCAGGTTCAGCACGCGCCTCTCCGGCGCGTCCCGGCGCTGGTGCTCGTAGATGCCCTTCGCGTGCATCAGCGCGTAGGCGTTGGCGTACTCCGGGTCGAGGAAGCGCTTGTGCTCGCCGCCCACCAGCTGGAAGCGCTCCCAGGGTTCCCGCTTCCGGGCGCCGCTCCAGTCCGGGCCGGAGAAGGGCTCGGTGGAGTCGCACCACCAGGCGTCGAAGCCGCCGTCGAACAGCTCGGCCTTGGCCTGCCGCCAGTAGATCTCCCGGGCGCGGGGGTCGAAGGCGTCGTAGGTGCTCATGTCCTGCAGCAGCAATCCCTCGGCGGCGAACTCCTCGAAGTCCGCCGTGCCCCGGTTCATGTTCGGCCAGACGGATACCATCGCGTGGGCGTGCATGGCGTGCACCTCGTCCAGGCGCTCTCTCAGGTCGCCGTAGCGGGTCTTGTCCACGCGCTTCTCTCCCCAGCGGTCCTCGGCCCAGGTGTGCCAGTCCTGCACCACGCAGTCCAGCGGCACGCCCAGCTCCCGGTAGCGGCGCACCACGTCGGCGAGCTCCTTCGCGGTCTCGTAGCGCTCCTTGGACTGGATGTAGCCGAAGGCCCAGCGGGGGAGCAGCGCAGCCCTGCCCGTCAGGCGGCGGTAGCCGTCGATGATGGCGTCGAAACGCTTGCGGGAGGCTTCGCCGATGATGAAGCAGTAGTCCAGCTGCTTCACCGCATCCAGGAAGAGGTAGCTGCCGTTGGCGTCGTCCTGGAAGGTCATCAGCGACTGGCAATCGACGAATATGCCGTAGCCCCGGCTCGAGAGCAGGAAGGGCATCGGCGTGCGCATGTTGTGCTGGTAGAGGTATTGGTTCTGGTGGCGGTAGTTCCAGACGCCCTCCTCTGCCTGGCCGAGGCCGAATATGCCCTCGCCCGGGGCGAATTCGAAGTGGAGCTTGGCCCGCCAGCCCCGGCGGTCGGGCACCTGGCGCAGGTTTTGGATGAAGTTGCGCTCGCCGTCCACGGTCTGCACGCGCTCGACGATGGGTTCGTCCCCGTCGATCACCGAGCGCATTATGTCCTGGGCGGCGAGCTCGTGCCCGCCCTCCCGGAGGAGAAGCTTGCCGCTGTCCGCCTCGAACCAGGCGAGCTTTCCGCTGGCCTGGTCGCAGCGGACGAGCAGGTCGCCGCAGCGCAGCGAGAGGCCGTCCTCGCCCGCCGCGCCGCAGCCCGGCTGCCGGGCGTCCCGCTCCACCAGCAGGGAGGGCTCCGCGACGGCATCCTCCATGGTATGGACGCAGCGTATGACGCCGGGGGCGACGGCCTCCAATCGGAGCAGGCCGCCGCCCTCGCGAATCTCAATGAAATCCTTCAAGCTCGTTCCTCCTTATCGGGCGGCGAAGCGCAGCACGTAGGCGCTGCCCTTGGGCGCGTCTGCCGGGAGCCGCAGCTTCATGTCGCCTCCATCGCATTCGAAGGCGACTTCGCCGGCGCAACCGAGCACAGAGGCGCGCATGGATTCCGGCAGCGCGAAGCCTTTGATCGTCGCTTCCTCCCCCGGCGCGGCGTCCTGCACGATGGCGTAGACGCAGTCATCCCTGCGGGTGAAGCTCACTCGGCTGCCGCCGTCGGTGACCGTCTCCTGCCGCTCGGGCAGGTAGGTGGTGGCGTAGATGGCCTCGCCGTTGGTCCGCAGCCATTCGCCGGCCTCGAGCAGCGCCTCGGCCTGGGCGGGCTCGATGCTGCCGTCGGCCCGCGGGCCCACGTTGAGCAGCATGTTGCCGTTCTTGCTCGCCACGTCCGCCAGCGTGCAGATGATGTCCCGGCCGGTCATGAAGTTCGCCGGGTCCTCGTTGCGGTTGTAGCCGTAGGACATGCCGATGCCCCGCGTCAGCTCCCACTTGCGCGCCTTGAGGTGGAATATGGTGTCGTACTCCGGCGAGGTGTAGTCGCCGTACTTTTCCTGCTGGATCATGATGCCGCCGTGCGCCTCCACGTATTTGACGTACTCGGGAAGCGACATGCCCCTGGCGTCGCGCTGAAGCCAGCGGTCGTTGATCAGGCCGTCCTCCACTGCGTTGTAGTACTCGGCGAACAGCGCGTTCAGGTCGCACTGGGCCGGGTAGCCCATGTCGTTCCAGAGGATCGACGGGTGGTAGCGGTGAATCAGCTCCCGGGTCTGGGCCAGCGAATAGGCGGCGTATTCGTCGCTCTGCAGGTAGTGGTCGAGCCAGGATTCGGCGTCCCGCATGGCCTGGGGCTTGAAGGTCCAGTCCAGTATGCTGGAGTAGTACAGGCCCATCCTGAGCCCCCGCGCGCGCACGGCCTCGGTCACCTCGCCCACCAGGTCGCGCCGCGAGCGGAGCTCCGGCCGGAGGGGATTTCTGTTCTCGCAGGGCCAGAGACAGTAGCCGTCGTGGTGCTTGGTGACCATCACGGCGTACTTCGCGCCCGCCTTCTCGAACAGCTCCGCCCAGGCGGCGGGGTCCAGCTTCGCGGATTCGCGCTCGAAGTCGCGCTGGAAGTCGTAGTAGTCCCGATCCCCGTAGGTCTGCGCGTGGTGGCGCTGGCCGGGCGTACCGGGGATGCGCATGGTGTTCAGGTACCACTCGGAGTAGGGGTTGTACTTCTGCACATGGAAGGGCTCGGGATCCTCGCCCAGGTCCACGATGCTCTTGCCCCGCTCGGCGTAGGCCCAGGCGGGCACGGAGTAGAGCCCCCAGTGGATGAAGATGCCGAACTTGGCGTCGTCGTACCACTTCGGGAGCGGGTGGCTGTGCACGGATTCAAACGTCGCTTCGTACTTCATATCAGTTCCCCCAATGCTTCTCGGCGTAGGTCAGCAGCTTCTCGGCGTCCGCGAGCGACATCTCCGGGTACCACAGGAACATGCCCGCGGTGCCGTAGCGCTGCACGGCCCGGTCGGTGCCGGCGATCCAGTCGTCCACGCCGCCGTTGCACACGTGAATCCAGATGGACTTTCCGGCGGCGACGGCCCTGTCGTATACGGGATACCACTGCTCCTGCAGGCCGTCCGGGCCGGGCTCGCCGGGCGTCCACTGCAGGCAGTTGAGCCGCTCCAGCGACATCAGCGAATCCAGGTGCTTGATCGCGCCCGGGCCGTCCAGGTGGTACATGGAGTAGTCCAGACGCTCGGTCTGGTAGCGCAGCGAGTCCAGCACGAAGCGGTCGAACATCTCCGTGGACATCATCGCCGAGGCGTCGCACTGGAGCTTGGCCATGCGACCCGGCGCCCAGATTTGGAAGCAGTTGTAGGCGTTGCCGCCCTCGGCGTCCTTCACGAGCTCGTAGAAGCGGTCGAAGATGGGGAAGTAGGCGCGGGTGACCTGGGCGACGCGCTCCTCGATCATCTCCGGATCCTCGATCAGATCCATCATCAGCTCCTGCGCGCCGCGCAGCGAGGAGAGCACGTCCAGGTTCTCCATCAGGTCCGGCATGTCCAGCAGCACGTCGTCGCCCATCAGCTCCCGCGCCTTCGCGACCAGCGCGATGTGGCGCGCAAACCAGGGGTTCTCCGGGTCGAAGCGAATCTCCGGGTGCTCGTCCCAGTCCTCCTCCACGCAGGGCTTGAACCAGATGGTGTCCTCGGAGAAGCCCACGTCCGAGCCCAGGTAGGCCGCCGTGGAGCCGGGGCCGAGGGAGACGTCCAGGTTCGGAAAGCTCTCGGCGAGGAAGATGTGATGCTCGCAGAAGCGGCGGTAGCGCTCCACCAGGCCCGCGGCGTTCAGGTACTTGTCGTCCAGATCCTTCCACCAGAGCTCGTCCGGCAGAACGTAGTAGCGCCCCTGGCAGATGATGCCGTCGTTGCCGCCGTTGGGCGGGGATGTGTGCAGGTACTGCTCCATCTCCGGCTTGCGCGCCAGCACGTGCATCAGCGGCCGCCCGCTGTTCTTCTGCTGCCAGAAGTTGATGAACTTCTCCCGGGTCTCCGGCCAGTTGTCCTTGTATTTCATGCGAAAGCCTCCATTGAATTGATGCGGGTCATCCCTTGACCGACCCTGTGGTCATGCCGCCGATGATGTGGCGCTGGCCGATGGCGTACACCGCCAGCACCGGCAGGATCGTGAGCATGATGTCCGCGAACACGAAGTTCCAGTAGCTGGAATTCTTGCCGAAGAACTGGTAGACCGACATGGTCATCGGGAAGAGCTTGCCCTTGGACGACATGTACAGCGGCGTCAGGAAGTCGTTCCAGACGCTCATGAACTGCAGTATGAAGCAGGTCATCAGCGTGGGCCGCAGCAGCGGCAGGATCACGTGGAAGAAGAGCCCCGTCGATTTCGCGCCGTCGATCACCGCCGCCTCGTCCAGATCCTTGGGGATCGTCTCCACGAAGCTGTAGATCGTGAACACGCAGAAGGGGATCATCGCGCTGGTGAACACCAGTATGATGCCGATGCGCGTATTGGTCAGGTTCAGCCAGTTGAACACGCGCACCAGGGTCACGTAGTTCACCGGAAAGAACAGGCCGCAGATCAGGAAGTAGTAGATCAGGTTGTTGAACCGCGTGCGGTTCCTGCTCAGCACGTAGGAGCCCATCGCGCTCAGCAGCACGCCGGCGATCGTCGCGACCATGGCGTAGAGCATGCTGTTGAGGAAGCCGTTGACCAGGTTCGCCTTGTCGATGACCTCCGCGTAGTTGGAGAACACCCAGGTCGTGGGCAGGGACAGGTTCATGCGGGCGGCCTCGTTCTTCGTCTTGAAGGAGTTCACCAGCACCAGAAGGAACGGCGTGAGTATGATGACGCAGAGGGCGATGCAGATCGCGTGCAGCGCGAGCCTCTTGAGTTTCTTCTTCGCCATGGCGTCACACCTCCTCGTTGCGGCTCATGGTGCGCACGATGAGCACGCCCACCACGGCCGTGAGCAGCAGCAGCAGCGTGTTGAACGCCGTGGACAGGCCGTACTGGCCGCTGGAGTAGAGCTGGAAGGTGTAGGTCGTCATGACCTCGGTGGCGTGGCCGGGGCCGCCGTTGGTGAGCACGTAGATGATGTCGAATACCTTCAGGCCGTAGGTGATGCCGAAGACCAGGTTGATCATGATCGCGCCGCGCATCATCGGCAGCGTCACGTGCCACAGCCGCTGCCAGAAGCCCGCGCCGTCCACGCGCGCGGCCTCGTAGTAGGTCTTGTCGATGGCGCTCAGGCCGGCCAGGAAGATCGTCATCACGTAGCCGATGCCGCGCCAGGCGTCCACGCCGTAGATTGACTTCCACACCACGCCCAGATCGGACAGCCACTTCTGCTTGAACGCGCCCAGGCCGATGCCCTCCAGCGCGGCGTTGAGCAGGCCGTTGTTGAAGTTGAAGATCGAGCGGAACAGTATGCCGATGATGACGAAGGGGATGATCGACGGCAGGTAGAAGATCGTGCGGTAGATGCCCGTCTTCTTCAGCCCCTCGTACAGCAAAATCGCGATGAACAGCGCCGGAATGATCTTGACCACGTTGGAGATCAGCGTGAACTTCAGCGTGTTGAGGATGCCGGCGGCGTAGTTCTTGTTCGAGGTGAAGATGTCGATGTAGTTCTGCAATCCGACGAAGTGCAGCCCCTCCCGCGCGGTGTTGCGGCCCCAGTCGGTGAAGGAATAGAATACGCCCAGCAGGCTGGGGAACAGGAAGAACACGACGTACAGGATCAGCGGCAGCAGCAGGAACCACTGCGGATAGATTTTCCTCTTGTTCACGCGATTTTCACCCTTTCATTCAAGTATTGCGCTTCGATTTCCACGCGCACGCCCGAGAGGGCGCGCCTCGGGCGTGCGCGCGGAAACCGAGGGAAAACAACGCGAAGGGTCGGCCGGATGCCAAGCGCGGGCGTCCGGCCGACTCGTTCAACTTACATGGAAGTTCAAGCCTTCACAGGATCACTGCCAGTTGGGATCGCCGACGACGCTGGCGCCGTCCGCGCGGTTCTGGTCCATGTTGGCCAGCACGTCGTTGGCCTCGATGGTGCCCTGGCAGTAGGCGATCAGGTCCTGACCGAACTGCATCCAGTAGTCGTTGGTGTACTTGGTGCCGGTCTGCAGCACGCTCACGCCCATCTTGTCGGGGTTCACGGTGGCCATGAACTCCTCCTCCTCGGGCAGCCAGTGCTGGTCGATCTCCACGTTCACATCCAGGTTGGTGTAGTTCGGGGAGTTGTCCAGGATCTCCTGCAGGCTCTCGGGCGTGCAGACGAACTGGAAGAAGGCGCGCACCAGGTCCTCATGCTCGGTGCCCTTGAAGCCGAACATCGTCGGGCCGGCGGGGTTGGTCGGGAACCAGTCGTTGTCGCCCAGCGGGATCAGGAACATGCCGTACTCGTCGCCGGTGGCGGCCTCCTCCTGCAGCTGCTTGATGTAGCTGGAGTTGGCCATCGCGAAGGCGATGTTGCGGTCGGCGTACTCGTTGACCATGTTGGTGGAGTCGGTGCCGATCCAGTCCTCGCCGAAGTAGCCCAGGTCGGACAGCTCCTTGAACTGACCCAGCACCTCGAGCATCTTCTCGTTGCCGGCGAAGGTGGCGGTGTTGTTGTTCAGCGCCTCGTACAGGCCGGGGTTGGTCTCCTCATAGACGCCGCCGATCTGGAAGAAGGCCAGCTGGTGCTGCCAGCCGTCCGCGCCGGGCACGAACCACGGGGTGATACCGGCCTCGGCGATGGTGGCGCAGACCGCCTTGAGCTCCTCATAGGTGGTGGGCACGGCTTCGATGCCCAGCTCGTCGAACAGGGTCTTGTTGTAGACCATCACGTACTCGGGAGAGTTGTGCCACAGCTGCAGGCCGTAGAGCTTGCCGTCGTAGACGCAGGAGGTCTGGCGCGCCTCGGGCATGATCGCCTGCCAGGCCTCGCCCGTGAAGTCGATGCAGTACTCCTCGGGGTTGACGATCTGCGTGCCGATGGCGAAGGGGTTGGACTGGATCCAGAAGATGTCCGGGCAGGTGCCGTTCGCCAGGTTGGACTGCAGGATGTCCTGATACTGATCCGCCGGGATGACCTGCAGATCGACGCTGACGTCGTAGGTCTCCTCAAAGCGCTCGATGGTCGGGTCGTAGCGGTTGTCCATCCAGCCGGTGGACACCAGGATGCTCAGCTCCTCGCCGGCGAACTGGCCCTCGTTCGGGACGGCCTCGATGACGACGTTTTCCGCGCTCGCGGAGACGCAGAACAGGCTCAGCGCCAGCGCGATGCAGATGACCAAAGTTGCGATCCTCTTCATTTTATTTCCTCCTCTTTCTTCTCTGTGGGCATGCGCCGCTCGCGCATGCGTCTACCATATCCATTGTAGCAGCTTCGGCCGCCAAAAGCCATATACTTTTCTCGCAAAGGCTTTGCACTTTTTGCGCTTTATGCACTGATTCTCCAATTCTGCGCGCCGCCATTGGCCATTCCGTTGCTTTTTTTAATGGAGCATGTTATAATATGCATATTCTTTCGGAGCCATACGAACGCGTGGGGGGAGGGGTTGGCATGCGCCGGGCGAAGCGTTTTCCGCGGAAGATGCAGGAGCAGGTGTTCCGGCACACGCTGATCATACCGCTGCTGATCCTGGTGCTGTTCTCGGCGCTGTTCTATTTCTATGTGTCCCAGATCCTGATCGACCGGGAGCACGTGTCGCTCCTAAACCTGAACGATTCCCGGCTGAACCAGGTGGAGGCCAATCTGCGGGAGCTGGACTACGTCACCGCCAACATCAACTACGCCAACCGCCTGACGGGCTTCCTGACGGACTCGCAGGACTGGAGCAAGCAATCGGCGCTCAACACGGTGCTCTCCGTGGTGGGCTCGGAGCGCAGGGCCTTTCGCGTGAACCTTTACCCCAACTCCGGCGGAGCGGTGGGCACCGACGACAGCTGGAGCTACGTCACCCGCACGATGGACGCGGAGCTCGCCGGAGAGATCCGCGCGCTCGGCGGCAAGAAGCTATTGAGCGCGCCCTACTACACCACCCGCTACTCGGCGGGCGGGTTGCGCAACTGGTTCCTCTCCGTCTACCGCGCCGCGCTGGATGCGCACAATGAGGTGATCGGAACACTGGAGGCGGTGGAGCGCTGCGATCAAATCTTCGCGCCCATCATCTCCTACGCCCACCAGCGCGACGACGCGGAGTTGCTCTACATCTTCGACGCCGACGGCGCTCTGATCTATCCCTACGGCGCGGCGGCGGACGAGCGCGAGGGCGCGCGCAGGCTCTTCGCGCTGACCAGCGAGAATCCCGACGCCCCGGGTGAGGTGCGCGGGGCGGCCGGCAACGAGCGCTACCAGTACGTGCGCTCCCAGTCCAGTTACAGCGGATGGAGCTACATCTCGCTGCAGCGCCAGCGCGTGATCCTGCGGCCCGTGTACCGGCTGATACTGCTGCTGGTCTGCGCCTTCGTGGTTTTGCTGCTGTTGTCGGTGCTGATCTCCTGGGAGTTCTCCCGCAGGATGGTGCGGCCGGTGCAGCACCTCAAGCACATCGTGCAGCGCCTGCGCCTGGACACGCTGGCGCTGGAGAAGACGGACGACTACTCCGTGCCCTACGAGGAGCTGGACGAGCTGTTCCAGGAGTTCCAGCTGATGAGCCAGTCGCTGGGCAGGTCGCTGGAGGAGCTGCAGGCCAGCCGCCAGCTGGAGTTCAAGTCCCGCATGACGGCGCTTCAGGTGCAGATGAATCCGCACTTCTACTATAATACCCTCTCCTGCATCAGCATACTGGCGGAGTACGGCCGCACCGAGGAGGTCACGACCATGTGCCAGACGCTCTCCGAGCTGATGCGCTACATCACCGACGTCCAGACCTCCGAGGTGACGCTCGCCCAGGAGCTGGACATCGTGCGCAAGTATCTCTACTGCATGCAGATGCGCTACCAGGAGAGCCTGCGAATCGAGATGGACGTGGACGAGCTCCCCCGGGAGGCGCGCATACCGAAGCTGATACTGCAGCCGCTGGTGGAGAACGCCGTCAAGTACGGCACCGACTGCCTGCCGCCCTGGTCGCTGCGGGTGCGCGGCGCGCGGGAGGGCGAGGGCTGGAGCATCTGGGTGGAGGATTCCGGCGGCGGCTTCCCGCCGGAGGTGCTCGAGGAGCTCGGCCGGAGGGTGCGCGAGATCGACGAGGATCCCAGCGCGGAGCGCATGCCCCAGGGCATCGGCGGCATGGGCATGATCAACGTCTATCTGCGCTGGAAGCTCTACTGTCACGAGGAATGCGTATTTGAATTTGGAAACGGCGCGGAGGGACACGCCTGCGTTCGAATCGGAAGGAGGCCGGCCTAGATGCAGTATCAGGTTGTCGTCGCCGAGGATGAGCTGCTGATTTTGCAGAACACCATAGAGAAGATACACAAGCTCGACCTGGGCTTCCACGTGGCGGCGAGCGCCCAGACCGGCGTGCAGGCGCTGGAGAAGATCGAGGAGTTCAACCCCAGCCTGCTGATCACCGACATCCGCATGCCCGTGATGGACGGCCTGGAGCTGATCGAGCGCGCCCGGGAGACGCGCCCCGATTTGGACTGCATCGTCATCAGCGGCTACGCGGACTTCGAATACGCCCAGCGCGCCTGCCGCCTGCACGCCTTCGACTACCTGCTCAAGCCGGTGGAGGTATCGGCGCTGCGGGACGCGCTGGAGCGGCTCCGGGTGCGCTACGCCGCCGAGCGAAGGGAACTGGAGGCGGTGTTCTCCGGCGCGGGGGAAGGCCCCTCGCCCCAGCTCGCCGCGGAGCTGCTGAAGGGATACCTGAACACCCACTACCGGGAGGACGTGCGGATCAACCTGATCGCCGAGAGCATGAACTACAGCCCCGGGCACCTGAGCCGCATCTTCCAGCAGAGCTTCGATGTGCCGCCGAACCGGTACCTGATCACGCTGCGCATCAACCGCGCCTGCCAGCTGCTCGCCTCGGACGACGAGCTCACCGCGAGCGTCGTGGGCGCGATGGTCGGCTATCCCGAGCCGGGCTACTTCACGCGCATATTCAAGAAGTACGTGGGAATCTCTCCGCAGCAGTACCGCAACGAAAAGCGGCGGCGGAGCTGAGCGCCTGGGCCTCCGGCCCCGCCGCTATTCCCCGTGAAAGTATTGGCGGGTGATCTCGATGAAGTCCCGCACGTAGTTGGAGAGGTAGCTGCCCTTGCGATAGGCGGCCACGAAGTCCGATGTGGTGCGGGGCTCGCCGAAGCTGTAGCACTTGATCGGCCGCGTCTCCACCCGGTGGCGCAGGTGGGATTCGAATATGAACGCCACGCCGTAGCCCAGCGAGACCAGCTCCATGATCGCGGGCAGGTTGCTGGTGTTCATCACGTTGTCGAAGTGCAGGCCGATCTCGCGGAAGTAGTCGTCGGTGATCTGGCGCGTGCGCTGCGCGGGCAGCATCTGCAGCAGGCGCTCGTTCTTGAGCAGCGCCGGGTCCAGCCTGGGGTAGCGGCTCGAGGGGTTGGGCTGGGCGAAGCGGCCGATGGGGTTGTCCTCGGAGGTGCAGATCAGCATCTCCTCCTCCCAGAGCTTCTCGTACTCGAGCAGCGGGTTCAGGTTCGTGGGCTTGCTGTAGAAGGCCACGTCGATTTCGCCGTCGAGCAGCAGCTGGTCGTTGCTCGCCGAGTGGCCCTCGAATATGTTGACCTTCACGTTCGGCCGCAGGGCCTGGAACTTGGGCAGCGCGTAGGGCAGCATGTGGGAGCAGCGCATCGGCGCGAAGGCGGCGTTCACCACGCCCACGTCCCGCTTCAGTATGTCCGCCAGCTCCGCGTCCAGGTCGCTCTTTATGCGAAGAATCTGCTGGGCTTTGTCCACATATCTCTCGCCGGCGTAGGTCAGCAGGTAGCGGTGGCCCAGCTTGCGGAAGAGCTTCAGCCCCAAATCGTGCTCCAGCGCGATCAGGAACTTGCTCAGCGTGGGCTGGCTCACGTAGAGCGACTCCGCCGCCTTGGTGATGTTCTGGTGCTTGGCGATGGCCAGCACGTAGGTCAATTCGCGAAAATCCATGGTTCGCCCTCCCTTGCCGGTCGTTCTGCATCCATTATAACGCCTGGGCGCGCTTTGTGCAATATGTACATGGATTTTTGAAAAAACATTCTTCAATCGAATAGTAACGGGACGGGGAGCTTGCCCCGCCCTCTTTTTTGCAAATCCGGCGTATAGCGGCACTTTTGTACAGCATTTTCGTGGATTTCCCTGCAATTTATCATAGCTTAAAACTATGAATTCAATGAATAATATGAATTTTACATATCGTTTTGATGGTGGTAAGATATATCCATAAGAAGGGACCGCTCTGGCGTTCCTTCTGCGCACCGTCACAACATCACCCACCCGAAAGGAGAACTGCTATGGTCAAGCTCTACGATTCCGGCGTCTACCTGCTCGGCGGCAAGACGCTCGTGCCCGAGGCCGAGGCGACCCCCGAACTGCGCGCAGCCAGGGAGGAGGCCCGCAAGGGAACCATCGCCTACGGCATCCTGCAGGCCCACAACGTGAGCGGCGATCCCGCCTCGCTCAAGATCAAGTTCGATGCGATCACCAGCCACGACCTCACCTATGTGGGCATCATTCAGACCGCCCGCGCGTCTGGGCTGGACAAGTTTCCGCTTCCCTACGTGCTGACCTGCTGCCACAACAGCCTCTGCGCCGTGGGCGGCACGATCAACGAGGACGACCACCTCTTCGGCCTGACCGCCTGCAAGAAGTACGGCGGCATCTACCTGCCCCCGCACATGGGCGTCATCCACCAGTACATGCGCGAGACCATGGCCGGCGGCGGCAGGATGATCCTGGGCTCCGACAGCCACACCCGCTACGGCGCGCTGGGCACGATGGCCGTGGGCGAGGGCGGCGGCGAGCTGGTCAAGCAGATCCTGGAGCAGACCTGGGACGCGGCGTACCCGGAGGTCATCTGCGTGTACCTGGACGGCAAGCCGAACCCGGGCATCGGCCCGCAGGACATCGCCATCGCCATCGTCTCCGCCGTGTTCAAGAACGGCTACGTGAAGAACAAGGTCATGGAGTTCGTGGGCCCCGGCGTGTCCAGCATGAGCACCGACTACCGCAACGGCATCGACGTGATGACCACCGAGACCACCTGCCTGTCCTCCATCTGGCGCACCGATGAAGATACGAAAGCCTACCTGACCGAGCACGGCCGCGCGGGCGACTTCAAGCAGCTCGACCCGGCGGAGACCGCCTACTACGACGGCTGCGTCTACATCGACCTGTCCACCGTGCACAGCATGATCGCGCTGCCCTTCCACCCGTCCAACGGCTTCGAGATTCGCGAGCTGAACGCGAACCTGGACGACATCCTCCACGGCGTGGAGAAGGACGTGCAGAAGCTCATCAAGCGCCCCGAGCTCCACCTGAACCTGTGGGAGAAGGTCCACGACGGCGCGCTCTGGGCCGACCAGGGCACGATCGCCGGCTGCGCGGGCGGCACCTACACCAACATCATGGAGGCCGCCTACCTGCTCGACGGCAAGTCCACCGGCACGGACGAGTTCGCGCTGGGCGTCTATCCCAGCAGCCAGGCTGTGATGCTCGATTTGCTGCGCAAGGGCGCGCTGGAGAAGCTCATCGCCGCGGGCGCCACGATCCGCACCGCCTTCTGCGGCCCCTGCTTCGGCGCGGGCGACACCCCGGCCCACGGCGGCCTCTCCATTCGCCACACCACGCGCAACTTCCCGAACCGCGAGGGCAGCAAGCCCGGCAACGGCCAGCTCTCCAGCGTGGCGCTGATGGACGCGCGCTCGATCGCCGCCACCGCCGCCAACGGCGGCCGCATCACCGCGGCGGACGAAGTGGGCTACGAGTACGACTGCCCCGAGTACCACTACGATCCCACCGCCTACGAGCACCGCGTGTACCAGGGCTTCGGCAAGGGCGACCTGAACGAGACGCTGGTCTGCGGCCCGAACATCAAGGATTGGCCCGAGCTGCCCGCGCTCAACGAGCACATGCTGCTCAAGGTTTGCGCCTACATCACCGACCCGGTGACCACCACCGACGAGCTGATCCCCTCCGGCGAGACCGGCTCCTTCCGCTCGAACCCCATGGGCCTGGCCGAATTCACGCTCAGCCGCCGCGTGCCCGAGTACGTGGGCCGCGCCAAGGCCGTGATGGCCGACGAGAAGGCCCGCAAGGCCGGCTCCTGCCCGGCGGAGGTCGAGGCCGCGCTGAACGAGGTGCGCACGATCCCCGGCTGCGAGGGCGTGAAGGACGAGCAGGTCGACCTGTCCAGCACCATCTACGCCGTGAAGCCCGGCGACGGCTCCGCCCGCGAGCAGGCGGCTTCCTGCCAGCGCGTGCTGCTGGGCGGCGCGAACATCGTCAAGGAATACGCCACCAAGCGCTACCGCTCGAACCTGATCAACTGGGGCATGGTGCCCTTCGTGATCGACGGCGAGCCGGACTTCACCGACGGCGACTACATCTTCGTGCCGAACATCCGCGCTGCGCTGGACGGCGACATGAAGAACATCCCCGCCTACGTGCTGGGCGAGAACGCGAAGCAGCTCACGCTGTCCATCGCGCCGCTCACCGACGAGGAGAAGGAGATCATCCGCTGCGGTTCGCTGATCAACTTCAACCGCAAGCGCAAGGGATAAGGAGGCAGAGCTCATGGATAAGAAGAATCTTCGCAAGCTGCCCGTGACCATCATGCGCGGCGGCACCAGCAAGGGCGTTTACATCCTGGAGACCGACCTGCCCGAGAATAAGGACGAGTGGGAGCCGATCCTGCTGCGCCTGATGGGCAGTCCGGACAAGAAGCAGATCGACGGCCTGGGCGGCTCCCAGTCCGTGACGAGCAAGGTCGCCATCGTCAAGAAGTCCGACCGCCCCGGCGCGGACGTGGACTACACCTTCGCCCAGGTTTCCGTGGACAAGCCCATCGTCAGCTACAAGGGCAACTGCGGCAACATCTCCTCGGGCGTCGGCCCCTTCGCCATCGAGAAGGGCCTGGTCGAGGCCGAGGACGGGAAGACCACCGTGCGCATCTTCAACACCAACACGGACAAGATCATCGCGGCGGAGGTGCAGACCCCCGGCGGCGAGGTGGCCTACTCCGGCGACTTCTACATCGCGGGCGTGCCGGGCACGGCCTCCCCGGTGAAGCTGAAGTTCGTGGATCCCGCCGGCACGCTGGGCCACGGCCTGCTGCCCACCGGCAACGCGGTGGACACGCTGGACGTTCCCGGCTACGGCCCGGTCGAAGTCTCCATCGTGGACGCGGCCAACCCGCTGGTGTTCGCCAA
>CANQGC010000023.1 GCA_947600345.1 uncultured Clostridia bacterium | reverse complement strand
CTTTGTTCTTCTTGCGGAACCTTCGGTTATCGGGCCGACAATACCGGCCCTCTGTAGCCTTTGGTTTTTGGGTTACGGGGGCTACCGGGGGTGGTTCGTGTTGCGTAACTTGCGTTACGCCGCGGTTACGCGCCCGCGGCGGCCGGGGGGCTGCGGGCTGGGCCCGCAGCGTTGGGGGACGCGGGGGAAGGGGCGGTGGTCGCTTACCCTTCCTTTCGTTGCTGCGTTAGTGTCCCTTTGGTTTTTTCTCCTTCGTCCCCCTACGCAGAAATCCTGCCCATGATCTACGGGCAGGATTTCGTCGCTTTGTACTTCGTTCCTTTAGAAACGCACCGCAGGGCTTTGGGCGGTCGGCCTTATGCCGCCCAAAGTCCGTCGCCTCAACGCGGCAGCAGGTGGCCGCCCGCACTGCGGGCCTAGTTTGCGGGGGTGGAGCGGAATTTTTGGAGGTAGGCGGATTCGGCGAGGCGGAGGATGGTTTCGGTGTCGGGGCTGGCGGGGGTTTTGAGGAGGGCGCGGGCTTCGTCGTGGACTTCCTTGAGGAGCTGGGTGTCGCCCGCCATCGTGCCGACGCCGTAGGTGATGGTGCCGGATTGGCGCGTGCCGAAGAGGTCGCCGGGGCCGCGCAGCTCCATGTCCTTCTGGGCGATTTTGAAGCCGTCTGTCGTCGAGCAGAGAAACCTCAAGCGCTCGTTCGGCTCCGCCATCAGGAAGCACCAGGCCTCGTCGCTGCCGCGGCCCACCCGGCCCCGCAGCTGGTGCAACTGCGCCAGGCCGAAGCGCTCCGCGTTCTCGATCACCATCACGCTCGCGTTCGGCACGTTCACGCCCACCTCGATCACCGTCGTCGATACCAGCACGTCCGCCTCGCCCGCGTGGAACTTCGCCAAAACCGCGTCCTTGTCTGCAGGCTTCATCCGCCCGTGCACCAGCTCGACGCGCAGGTCTGGCAGGTCGCGCGTCCGCAGATCCTCGTACACCTGCTCCGCCGGTCGCGCGTCCACTGCCTCGGATTCCTCCACCAGCGGACACACCACGTAGATCTGCCGCCCCTTGCGCACCTCGCTGCGCAGGAAGCCGTACATATCCTTCCGCTTTTCCTCCGGCACAATGCGCGTGCGCACCGGCTTCCGCCCCGGCGGCAGCTCGTCGATCACCGAGATGTCCAGGTCGCCGTAGAGAATCAAAGAGAGCGTTCGCGGAATCGGCGTGGCCGACATGACCAATACGTTCGGCGCGTCGCCCTTGAAGCCCAAATTCGAGCGCTGGCGCACGCCGAAGCGGTGCTGCTCGTCGGTGACCGCCAGGCCGAGATTCCTGTACTCCACACCCTCCGTGATCAGCGCGTGCGTGCCGATCACCGCGTCCCACTCGCCCGCGGCAATCGCCTCGTGCGCCAGCTTGTGCTGCTTCGGCGTCAGGCTTCCCGTCAGCAGCCCCAGCTTCATGCCCAGCGGCTCCAGCAGTGCCTTCGCACCCTCGTAGTGCTGCCGCGCCAAAACCTCCGTCGGCGCCATCAGCGCGGACTGATACCCGCCCTTCCACGCCAGAAACATCGCGCCGAAGGCCACCGCCGTCTTGCCGCTGCCCACGTCGCCCTGCACCATCCGCGCCATCGCATACGGCCCGCGCATGTCCCCCGCAATCTCGGCGAGCACCTTCCGCTGAGCACCCGTCGGCGCAAAGGGCAGCGAGCGCCAGAACGCATCGATTTCATCATCGGCAAAGGCCACCTGCGCGCCGGGCTCGTTCCGCCCCCGGTGCAGCGAAAGCGCCACCTGGTACAACAATAGCTCCTCAAACGCGATGCGCCGCCGCGCGGCCTCCAAAGCCTCCCGGCTGTCCGGGAAGTGGGCGTTGCGCATGGCAAAGTTCCGCTCGCAGAGGCCGTGCCTGCGGCGAACCGCCTCCGGCAGCTCGTCCGGCCACTGGCCCTCGCAGGCCTTCAACGCGGCTTCGACGCTCTGGCGCAGCGACTTCGCGGGGATGCCGGGGATATTGCGGTACACGGGCAGGAGCCCGGCCTCCCGCTCGATAACCGGGCTCGTGAGCTGCAAGCTCGCGCCGCGCACCTCGCACTTGCCGCAGAGCAGGAGCTCCCGGCCGGGGGAAAGCTGCTCCTTCAGCCAGGGCTGGTTGTACCAGACGACGGCCATGGTCTCGGTGTCGTCGGTGACGTAGACCTTCGTGATGACCAGCTTGCGGGCGCGGCGCTGGGAGGGCTCCCCGGCCACGCGCACATGAACGGTGACGACGTCGCCGGGGTGGACTTCGGAGAGGGGGGTGAAGGAGGATAGGTCGCGGTAGTCCTTGGGTAGGAACATCACCAGGTCGCGCACGCTGGAGATGCCCGCGGCCTGGAAGGCGCGCAGGCGGGCCGGGCCGATGCCCTTGATCGAATCGAGCGATATGTCCATATCCCCCACCTCCTCCACACCGTAGCCCCAGAAGAGAGAATCCAAGGAACCTCAGGTTCCTTGGCAGAGATTCTTAAGGGACAGAGTCCCTTAAGCAGGTCCGGGCAGCGCCCGAACGGGTCTGGGCAGAGCCCAGCGTAACCCCCGTGACCCCAGCGGCCCGCGGCACCAGGCCCATGTTCGGTATAGCGAACAAAGCTCTCATCGCCTCCATACCGCGGGCCGCAGCGGCGCGGAGTAGGTTCGGGTAGCCAAAGCTACCCGAACCAGGCAGCCGCCACTAACTCTCAACACCCTCCGCCGGCCAACAACCGCTCATCAGAAGCGAAAGGCAGCGGAACGAACTCCGGTACAATATCTTTATTGAGAAACCGGCCGCGGCATCCGAGATCATTGCTTGCGGGACAGTTCAGGCGTTTGCTGGCGATAGCAGCGTTTTTGAAAGTTAGTGGCGGACTCTTTTGGATGGGAAAGCCTTCCGGCTTCCCCATCCAAAAAATCGCCGCTGCGGCCCGCGGTATGGAGGCGATGGAGCCATTCTGCGAATTGCCCTGCTATAAAGAAATACCGCGGGCCGCTGGGGTTACGCTGGGCTCCGCCCAGACCCGTACGGGCTCCGCCCGAACCCGCTTAAGGGACTCTGTCCCTTAAGAATTCCTGCCAAGGAACCTGAGGTTCCTTGGATTCTCCCTTCTGCTGCCGCGTTTAGGCGCTGCCTCGTCTCTTCCGAACAATCCAAATCCGGCGTCTGTGACGCCGGATTTAATCGCAACGCTACAACCTCATTCCACCGCAATCAAATAGTAGTACAGCGGCTGCCCGCCATTCTGCATCTCCACATCGCAATCCGGATACTTCTCCTCCAGCGCGTCGCAGAGCGCCCGAGCATCCCCCTCGACGACATCCTTTCCATAATATACGGTGATCAGCGAGGAATCCTCGTTCACCATCTTCTCGGCGGCGTCCAGGCACACCTGCTGCAATTCGTGCCCCAGCACGCTCAGCTGGTTGTCGATCATCGCCATGATGTCGCCCTGGTGAATCTCGTGGTCGCTGTAGTTCGTGTCGCGCACGGCGTAGGTCACCGACGCCGTGTGCACGCTCTCGGCGGCCTCAGTCATCGCCTGCGTGTTCTCCTCCACGCTCGCCTCCTGGGAGAAGGCCAGCATCGCCGAAATGCCCATCGGCACCGACTTCGTCGGCAGCACGATCACGTTCTTCTCCGTGAGCTCCGCCGCCTGCTGGGCCGCCAGTATGATGTTCGTGTTGTTCGGCAGTATAAACACGTTCTTCGCGTGCGTCGCCTCCACCGCCTGGGCCAGGTCCTCGATGCTCGGGTTCATCGTCTGGCCGCCGTCCACGATCTGATCCACCATCAGCTCGTGGAAGATCGCCGCCAGGCCATCGCCCAGCGCGACGGCAACCACGCCGTAGTCCTGCGCCCTGGCCTCCTCCGCCTCGGCGCGCATCGCCTCGCGCTCGCGCGCCTCCTCGAACATGTTGTCGATCTTGATGGCATCCAGCTCGCCCAGCTCCAGCGCGTACTGGATGGCCTTGCCGGGATCGTTCGTATGCACGTGCACCTTTACGACCGACAGATCGGAGATCACCAGCACGCAGTCGCCGATGCGCTCCAGGCGCTTGCGCAGCCGCGTCACGTCCGCGTCCTTCATGTCCGGGTGCGGATGGGAGACGATGAACTCGGTGCAGTAGCCGAACTCGATCTCGTCCACGCTCTGGAAGTCGTGGTCGTCCACGAACTCGCCGGGCATGGGCTGGGACGAGGAATCGGCGCTGCCGCTCTCGATCTCCACCGCCTCGCCGGTGAGGCTGGCGTACATGCCGCGGAAGATGACCATCAGGCCCATGCCGCCGCTGTCCACCACGCCCGCCTGCTTGAGCACGGGCAGCATCTCCGGCGTCTTCTTGAGGATGGCGTCGCCGGAATCCAGCACCAGCTTGAACAGCTCCTCCAGATCGGCGCAGCGGGCGCCGCGCTTCTCCACATCCTCGGCGATCACGCGGATCACGGTGAGGATCGTGCCCTCCTTGGGCTTCATCACGGCCTTGTAGGCGGTGTTCGCGCCCTCGCGCAGCGCGCGGGTCATCGTGGCGCAGTCCACCTCCTCGTGCCCGGCCATGCCCTTCGCCATGCCGCGAAGAATCTGGCTCAGGATCACGCCGGAGTTGCCGCGCGCGCCGCGCAGCGCGCCCCGGGCCGCCGCGTCCGCGATGTCCGCGGCGGAGGTGTAGCGCTTGGCGCCCATCTCCTTGGTGGCGGCGGTGATGGTCTGCGACATATTCGATCCCGTATCGCCGTCCGGCACGGGGAATACATTCAGGGCATCGACGCTCTCGCGGTTCTGCAAAAGCAGCGCCGCGCCGGAGGTCAGCATCTCTTTGAGCATCATGCCGTCTATCTTCGTTATCGCCATGTTTTCCTCCAAAATGTAAGCATCAGCGCGGGCCGCGAATATCCTCCCGACGCTGCGCCTGTAAAATCAAATCCGGCGACCTGCGCGGCGGATTTGGTTTCCCATGAAGGCGGAGCCGAAAGGGGAAACGATACCTGCCAGTCAGGTTTCCGCCCGGAAATTGCGCAGCAATTTCAGGAAACCGCAGCCCTTCCCCGGCGCGGCGCTTCAAATCTTCGATTTGAACCGTCGCGGTCTGCCCTTCGGGCAGACTTGGAAACCCTTTGGGTTTCCAACCTCCTCGCGGGAAATCCTGATTTCCCGCGAAAGCGTCGCTAGACGCGAATATCCTCCACGCAGACGTTGACCCGGCCCACCGAGATGCCCGTCAGGTGCTCCACCTTGTAGCGCACGGTCTCAATGATCGATGCCGCCACAGCGCTGATCGAGATGCCATATTCCACAATGATGAACAGGTCGATATCCACCTTGTCGCCCGAGGTGCGGATCTTCACGCCCCTGCCCAGGTTCTCCCTGCCCATCAGCTGCACGATACCGTCGGTTGAGCGCTTGGACGCCATGCCGACGATGCCGTAGCAGTCCAGCGCGGCATAGCCGGCCACGCGCACCAGCACGTCGTCATTGACCGTCACCAAACCCAGCTCGGTTGTGAATTTGCAATCCATGACTCGACCTCCATTCGGGGTAATGTCCGCGCGCGCCGGTCCAGCCCATGCGCAGGCGCAGCAGGCGGATACTATTCCCACCTACTATCAGTATAACTGGTTTTTTCCGATTATGCAAGCGAATTGCGAAAAAACAGAGAAAGAAACCGCAGATTTCTTGAGGCGGCACCGCCTTGAGGCGATGCGGGCGCGCCTTTCGCCAGTATTTGACATTCTCGCCGCATTTCACTATAATCATTAATGGTGGAATTATAAATCAAAGGAAAGCCCTTACAGGTCCGCGGGAATCGCGGGCCCCGGGCCGCGGGGCAAGCGCCGCCCGGGCGCAGAAGGGAAATGGAGGCGTATCGAATGCAGCATCACATATTGCCGGAGGGCACGCTGCTGGACAAGCGGTACCGCATCGAGGCGCTGCTGGGCGAGGGCGGCTTCGGCATCACCTACGCGGCGCGGGACCGGCTGGGCACCATGGTGGCCGTCAAGGAGCTGTTCTGGCGCAACCACTGCGACCGGGACGCGGCGGTCTCGCCCGAGGTCACGCTCAGCAGCAGCAAGGATCAGGCCACCTTCCAGCAGCGGAAGGATCACTTCCTCCGGGAGGCGCTCATCATGCACAACCTCTCCGAACAGCTGGACATCGTGCAAGTGCTGGACTTCTTCGAGGAGAACGGCACCGCCTACATCGTCATGGAGTACGTCCAGGGCCAGACCCTCGCCCACTTCCTAGAGGGCAGCAAGCCGATGGATGCGCGGGAGGCGTTCAAGCGCTTCCTTCCGCTGGTGAAGAGCTTGGCCGAGATCCACAAGAAGGAAGTGATCCACCGGGACATCAGCCCGGACAACATCATGGTGCTCCCCGACGGAACGCTCAAGCTGATCGACTTCGGCGCGGCGAAGGAGTTCACCATCGGCGACGACCAGCACTCCTGCCTCATCATGAAGCAGAACTACGCGCCCCGGGAGCTGTACGACGAGCACGGCGATCTGGGGCCCTGGGTGGACGTATACTCCCTCTGCGCGACCATCTACACCTGCATCACCGGCCAGGCCCCGCTCAGCGCGGGCCAGCGCATATTCGTGAACGACCTTCGACCGCCATCGGAGATCCGGCCGGAAATCGGGCCGGAATACGAGGCCGTGCTGATGCGCGGGCTGCAGCTCTTCGCGGAGGACCGCTACCAGAGCATGGACGAGCTGGGCGAGGCGATGCGCGAGGCGATGAAGCCGCGCCCCGTTCCCCCGAAGCCCCCGCAGTGGAAGAAGCTGATCCTGATCGTGCTCGCGCTCTGCGCCGTCGCGGCGCTGGCAGCGCTGCTGTGCAGGCAGCTGGGATGGTGGCCAGGAACGGGCGATCAGGGCGATACCGGCCCCACTTCGCAGCAGGTGAGCGAGACCGATCCGCCGCAGGAGCCCGAGACTTCCCCGTCCGCGCCCGCGGTCACGGCGACGCCCTCACCCACACCCACGGCTGCGCCGACGCCCACGGAATCCCCCACGCCCTCTCCCGCGCCCACGCCCAGCCCGACGATTCCGATCCCGGTGGACGAGCCCCAGGAGCACCCCTGGATCGCGACCAGCGCCGTGATGCCCCTGTCCTTCCGGACCGGCCCGAGCACCAGCTACGCGGACCTCTACACGCTCCCCGTAGATACGGAGATCCGCGCCTACGAGCGCGAATACGGAAACGGCGTGGCCTGGGTGCTGCTCGAATATACCTACCAGGGCCGGCCGTGCCGGGCCTACACCGGCATGAAGCGCATATCGGCAGCGGAGAGCGACGTCCCGCTGGCGGAGCACATGGACCGGGACGCGGCGCTCGCGCGGGACGCGGACGTCCTCGCGGCGCCCTCGAGCGAAGCCGGAGCGCGGGCTGCGCTGCCCGCCGGGGAGACCGTGCGCCTGCTGGAGTACGAGGGCGATTACGCCCTGATCGAATTCCGCGATGGGGAGACACCCAACCGGGGCTACGTGCCGCGCGACGCGCTGGCGGCTTGAGCGGCGGCGATTCGCGATGCTGAGGAGGTGCTTTCATGGGCCGCAATCTGAACGGCGTCTTTGAGAAGATGGTCGACGATATGTGCGCGCTCTCGGCCAAGGGCGAGCTGCTGGATTCCTGCATGGAACTCAACGAGGAGGCCATGCGCCACATCCCGCTGCGCTACCGCATCATCGCCATGGGCTTCGTCAAGCGCTTCACGCTGGAGGAGCTGAACGCCAAGCTCGCCCAGTACGGCTGCCTCCGGCTCTACCTGCGCAACTTTTGGGAGGCGACGCTGATCTTCGCCTTCCAGAACGGCTACTCCTATCAGGAGTGGAAGGCCGTCCAGGCCCAGTGCATGGACATCTACGCCTCGCTGGAGGGCTCCGCCTGGTTCCGGGATAAGAAGATCAGCTTCGGCGAGCTGGAGCGCTACGTGACCCAAAACTCCGCCTCCGCGGGCGACGCGCTGGCCACGCAGCAGCGCACCCAGTACCTGGAGCGCGAGCTGCGCGGCGCCGCGAACAGCGTGGAGGCGCTGCGCGGCTTCCTCGTGGAAAACCTGCAGGCCTTCAGCTTCGTGCGGGAGAAGACGCGCTACTACTTCTGCAAGTACCTCTACTACTACCTCAGCGCCCAGATCGAGCGGTACTTCGAGGCCGTGCGGACCCGGCGGGGCGTGGACGCGGCGCTGTCCGCGCTGCTGCCGCTGAAGGTGGTCACGCTGCTGCGCCGCAACCAGCGCATGCCGGAGGAGGAGAAGCGCGCGCGCATCCGGGAATCGGCGCTGTCCTGCGGCGAAATCTTCGACGAGTTCAGCTACTTCTACTTCGACTACGTCTCGCTGGACTGGGTCGAGATCCTGATGGAGTGCTACCAGAGCGTGGACGACATCCCGGAGGCGCAGAAGTCGCGCATCGCCGAGGCGCTGCGCCGGGGAAAGCCGGAGCTGAAGAAGCTGAGCGACGCCGATGTGATCTCCCGGCAGATGCTGGAGATCGAGGCCAGTGAGGATCTCGCCTACGCCCGGGACGGCAGCCGGGGCTACGGGCGAAACCGCTCGGGCGAGCAGGCGGTGTACCGGTACATCCAGGGCACGCTGGACATCGACCGCACCGCGCTGATCTGCTTCCTGCTCTTCTTCGGCAGCGGCGCAAGGCTTCAGGAATCCCAGCGCCTGGACCGCAGGCGCATGGACGAAATCCTCCTGAGCAGCGGCTACGCCATACTGGATCTGGAGAGCGACTTCGACTGGTTCGTGGTCGAGTTTCTCGAATCCAAGCGCCCGCTGGAGTTCCTCTCCAGCGTGATGAACGACTACGCGCGCCGCAACGAGAACTCCTTCCTCTACCACCTCTACAACAATTCGATCCGCTACGAGGATGAGCTTCTGCGCATCATGATCCAGGGCCAGCGGCAAAACCGCCGCGCCTGACCGCCGCAGGCGAAGCGCAAGACGGGCTCCCGGCCATAGATCCATCATCGCATCTATGAAACCGGGAGCCCCTTTCGCGCCTCACCGCGCCGCGCGCATGGCGCTTGGAACCGGACGCCCTCCGGCGCGCCGATACCTCTTTCCTCACTCCGGATAGCACCGGCTGCAGGGCTCGAAGCCCTGGGCGATGGCCTCCTCCTTCGTGACGCAGGTTGGGCCATCCATGCCGCCGCAGTTCCAGTTCGTGTGATACTTCTTGCCCGTCTTCGGCACCCACACCATCTCGCCCTTGGGCGGATTCTCCGGGTTGACGGGGGCATCCTCGGCCATCAGCGCCTGCAGCGTGGCGACGTCGGCCGCTCCGGTGGCTTCCATCCCAGCCGCGGTCTGGAAGGCCTTCACCGCCTCCTCCGTGCCCGCGTCGTATTCCATGCTCAGCTCCTCGCTCAGATATCCCAGCACCGTCAGCCGCGCGTTGAGGTCCTCCACCTCCACGCTGTTCATGCCCGGCTCGAGGGGCACGAGCTCCGCCGGCTCCTCGCCTTCCTCCGCGCAGCAGACGCACAGCGTCAACAGCAGCGCCAGTGCCGCCGCAAGGCAGCGAATCAGTTTCTTTTTCATTTGTACGCAACTCCTTCCGAATTTGTTAAGGCAACACCGCATAGATAAGGTGGTCGGCAGACGAATGAATTTTTCGTCAGATGTGCTTGCAAATTTCGCAGGCTTGCTGGACGCAAGTCAAGAAATTTGCAAGTGCAGATGGCGGAAAAGGCATCGCCTGACGTGCCGCCGTTCTGTGCGGTGTTGCCTTAAGGATATGATAGCACAGGAGGAAGCGAATTTCAATATGGTTTTCGCGTTTGTGCAAAATTTGAGGTGAGCGCGTTGGAGAACTAGGCGAACTGCCGGGATAGCAAGCGGCGGGGCATGCGCGTGCGTGCCCGAATCGACCCCTCCGATATAACCTGCGCGGATCGCAAAGGCATCGCCTGACGCACCGCCGTTCTGTGCGGGGGTGCCTTAAATGTTAAATTTCAGAAAGGCTGATCATTTTGGATGTGCGCAGCGTTTGAATAAACAGATTCGTATATTCACGCGCAGGGTCTGTCAAGTATCCGAACCCTCGAACTCGCGACACTTTGCAATGGAGATAGGATGAACCGTGATGACGCATTGGTGCGGAGAATTCGCGCGGGGGATTCCGCTGCACTGGATGAATTGATCGCCTGTTACTACCCGCGCATACTTCGCTTTTGCTATTGGCATGTTGCAAATCGAAATGATGCGGAGGACGCGACGCAGGATACGTTCCTCAAGCTCATCCTGCATCTGGATTCCTACGAACAGCGGGGGAAGTTCAGTTCGTTTCTCTACAAGATCGCATCTAACGTATGCGTGGATTACTTCCGGCGGAGCAGACCGGAACCGGCGAACCCCGAAGCTGCGCGCAATTCTCCGGACATCGACAAAATCGAATCAAACGACAGCTTTGCATGGCGGCTCAGAAATCTCCCGGAAGAGCAGAAGAGCGTCGTCATTCTTCGATTTGCGGGGGAGTTGAAGATACGAGAAATCGCGGAGGTGATGGATATCCCGATCCGGACCGCGCAATCGCGCCTGAGGGCCGCGCTCAGGCGCTTGAAGCTGGAATACTTGAATGAGGATCGAAGTGAGAAGTGAGGGGGAAGCGTCGATGTCGCTGAATCGGGCATTGCGGGAGGAATGCAGAGTTCCACCGAATCCGGAAAGAATCGAGGAGACAATGCGAATCGCCAGAATGGCAATGCAGCGCTCTGGAAAGAGAGCACCGCGCAGTTACAGCTATTTTATTATCATACAGCTGAAGCGGGCGATGCCGGCGAGCTGGATCCTTCAAACGCTCCTGGTTCTGGCATCGGCGGTGTTTGGGCCATTATTCATCGCAGTCCATTATCCTGCCGTCGCAAACGACCCCAGATTCGTCGCGCCGCTCGTGGGGTGCCTTTCGATCTACATCGCGATGTCCGGGGTGTACCTGATGATGCGCTCCTTCCGGTGCAATATGAGTGAGATTGAAATGTCAACGATGGTATCCACCCGAAGGCAGTTGCTCGCCAAGCTGGCGATCCTCGGTATGCGCGACATTGCGATATTTGGGGCTGTAATCGTCGCTGTAAAGCAAACCTCCCAAATGCGCGTCGCAACGATTGCGGGCTGCATAATGATGCCGTTCCTGTTGGCGAACTGCATCGGATTGACGCTAGGGCACAATGCTCCTTCCGGCTCTCATCCCATGCGAATCGCCACGCTTGGCATTGCGCTCGGCCTCGCGCTATTGCTTGCATATTCATTCGCGCCCAACATCCTGAACCTGTTCTCCTCTCGCGCGGGCGGGGCAATTTGCGCGGCGCTGCTTCTGCTCTGCGTCATTCGGATCGGAAAGCTGAACGCAAAGCTATCGTCCATGAATCCGGTTGCGGAAGTCGATTAGAAGGGAGTGTTGACGAGAATGGCGCTGGAGTTGATCGATGTGTCGAAGCGGTATCGAGACAAGGTCGCGGTCGACCGCGTTTGCTTGAACATCGACTCCGGAATCTGGGGATTGCTGGGCGCGAACGGCGCGGGCAAGACCACGCTGATCCGAATGGCGGTCGGCATACTCAAGCCGTCGTCGGGGCGCATCCGATACGATGGCATAGATATTTCCACATTGGGTTCCGCCTACCGGAACCTGCTCGGCTATCTGCCGCAGACCTTCGGGTTTTATCCGGAATTCACAGTTCGGGCGTACCTGGAATACATGAGCGCATTGAAGGGCTTGTCGAGGACGGCGGCAAAGGGGAAAATCGAAGCGCTGCTCCATGAACTGCAGCTCGAAGAGGTTCAGGGCAGGCACATCCGAAAGCTGTCGGGCGGCGTAAAGCGGCGGGTTGGGATGGCGCAGGCGCTGCTGAACGATCCGGACATTCTGATATTGGATGAACCGACTAGCGGCCTGGACCCGGGGGAGCGAATTCGCTTGCGGCAGATTCTCGCCGAATTCGCTCGCCACAGGATCGTTCTCATCTCCACGCACATCGTTTCGGATATCGAGAGCATCGCGAATCAGAACGCCATCATGAAGGATGGAAGAATCGTCGCGCTGGGCACGACCAGCGCGTTGATCGAGAAGATGGACGGAAAGGTCTGGCAAGCGACTTGCCCGATCGATCAAATGGCAAAGTACAAAAGTCGCGTTAGAATCGTCAACCTGCATGCAAAGGACGATTCCACAACCGCGGTCCGATACGTGTGCAGCGAGGCGGCAATTCCGGGTTCATCGCGCGTGCAGCCCACGCTCGAGGATCTGTACTTCTGGCTCTTTCGCGAAGAGGACCGCGCAGAGGAGAATGGTATATGAGAGAGCTTTTGATTCTCGAATTGAGAAAGGTCACAACGCGCCGGTCCACGCGAATAAAGGGCATTGCACTGATCGCCATGAGCGTCTTGATGGCGGTTGCCGTTTTAGGCTTTGAGAATTATTACTACGTTGACGGCAATGGCAACGAATCTGTCCTGCGCGGATGGGACGCACTGTCGAAGAAGCGCGAACTGTACAGAGGCATCGAAGGGGAGCTCGCGTCGGAAGCGATCCGCGACGCGCTTCTGACGAGCAATCAGCTGACCGATGCGTATGGCTCCCTCAAGGACATTCCGCTGCCGGTTTACTATTCTGAACTATATCCGATCGAACCCGTGCTCAAGGCGATGCGCACGGCGATCATCGACCCAAATACCGGCATCGCGCTGCCGTTTAATTCGTGGACGGCGGAGGATGCGCAGGACTTCTATACCCTGCGAACCGATATACTCAAAAGGCATCTTGCGATCCAATATCCGGATCATCCGGCGAACATTGCGCAGGCGATGCGGATGAATTCCAGGATTGGTCACTTCACGTATATCTATGGATTCGGCAGCAATGCGCTCGACTATCTGTCGCTCCTCCTATTGCTGATCGTCGTCATCTGCACGATCGCCGTCTCCCCCATCTACTCGGGAGACTATCAGAGCGGTGCGGATGACATTCTGCGCTGCACGAAGCGCGGGCGGGCAAAGCTGGGAATCGCAAAGCTGGCGGCGGCGCACATCCTTTCGCTGGGCCTATTCGCCGCTTGCATCTCCCTATACCTCGCAATTACAATGGCGATATTTGGATTCGATTCATTGAAGACGTCGCTGCAAATGGTCTCTTCGGCGATATCGTTCTGGCCGGTCAGCATGGGAGAGGCAGCCGCGCTCGTCGCATTCAGCGGCGCGCTGAGTTTGATGGCGATGGTCAGCTTCACCGCGCTGCTCTCCTCGCGCCTCAAGAATCCCGCATCCACTTTGGCGGCGGCGCTCTGCATGTGCTTCTTGCCGGTCGTACTCTATGTCATCGCGGGAGGCACCACCGTCGACTGGGTTCGGCTCATCCTTCCCTCCGGGGGCATCGGCTTCCAGAACAGCTTCCTGTACGAATTGATGAATACCCGCCTGGTTGCGCTCGGCGGATTGGGGGCATGGTCGCCCTGCATCAACCCGGTCGCCTGCGCGATTGAGATATTCGCGTTCGGCTCGCTGTCGGTCGCGGCCTACGCCCGCCACGAAGCGACGTAATTCCCCGCCAATCACACCTCTGCGCCGCGCATAAATATGGCCTTGGGCCCCGCAGATTCCGGGGCCCAGGGCCTGTTTGCTTTCCCACTATGTTGCCTACAGCGGGATGCGCAGCTGTTCGTCCAGCGGCGGGATCACGCCCAGGCGCAGGAAGACGGGAAACAGGTAGCTGGCGCCGAAGGTGCCCAGCTTCTTCGGGCCGTCCAGTATCTCGCCCCGGCGCAGAAGGTCCATCGCCTTGCGGTAGGTCAGGTCCACCGTGGAGCGGGTGATCGACTTGTCCCGGCGGTCCACAAACATCTCGTTCCCCCGAATCTCGTAGCGGAACTCCAGGCCCTTCGCCGTGCGGAAGGGCTCGCCCTGCAGGCGCTCGATCTCCTCCCACAGCACATCCGACTCGGGCGCGTAGCCCAGCAAATCCTCCATCGCTGCACCTCCTTCGCGGGGCTCTCGCCCGCATTCCCTCAGTGAATCTCCCGCTCCGCCGCCCGAAGCACGTCCGACAGCGGAACGCCCGCGGCACGCGCCGCGCGGGCGGCGTCCTCGTACTCGGCCTTGGCCCGGGTGAAGTCCGCGCCCCGGGAGATCTTCACGCCGACCGCGCCGTAGGGCGTCTCGACGCTTCCCTTCTCCCTCGGCAGCGTCCGGCGCTCCAGGCGCTGGCCGCGCACGCCGATGCTGGCCGTGTGGCGCAGCATCGCCTCCTCCATCCGCGCGCGGTCGCCCGGTTTGCACAGGCAGCTCAGCTCCACGCCCGGCCTGCCCTTCTTCATCTGGATGGGCGTCAGCCAGACGTCCAGCGCGCCCACGTTCATCAGCTCCTCCGCCGCGAAGGCGACGGCCTCGCCGGTCATGTCGTCCAGATTGCAGCAAAGCTCATACACGTCCTCGTCCCCCGCGCCGTCCTCGCCCAGGAAGGCGCGCACGCAGTTGGCCGCCGGGAACTCCTTCGTGCCGACGCCGACGCCGGTACGCTCCACCCGCATCGCGGGCATCCAGCCGAACTCGGTGGCGAAGTGCTTCAGCAGCGCCGCGCCCGTGGGCGTGAGCAGCTCGCCGCGCACGCTGCCCGCGCTGGCGGGCATGTTTCGCAGCAAATAGGCCGTGGCCGGAGTCGGCACCGGCAGCACGCCGTGGGCGCAGCGCACCTGGCCAAAGCCCGTGTGCACCGGCGAGACCACCACGCGCTCCGGCGCGAGGATGCGCATCGCCAGGCACACCGCGCAGACGTCCGCGATGGCGTCCAGCATGCCGACCTCGTGGAAGTGCAGGCTCTCCGCGTCGCAGCCGTGGGCGTGGGCCTCGGCCTCCGCCAGCAGTCCGTAGACCGCCTTCGCCTCGGCGCGCACCTCCTCGGGCAGCTTCAGGCCGTCGATCTGCGCGCAGACCTCCGCCAGGCTGGCGTGGTGGTGCCCGCCGTGGTCGTGGCCGTGCGCATGCTCGTGGTCATGCGTATGTCCGTGGTCATGCTCATGCTCGTGCACATGCTCGTGCTCGTGGTCATGGTCGTGCCCGTGCTCATGTTCATGCTCGATCTCCTGCCGGAACTCCCGGGCCTCGGACTCGGGCGCGCCCTCGGGCAGGTCGGGGCAGAGCTCCTCCGCGCCGCCGATCTCCACGCGCATGTGCGTGCCCAGTATGCCGCAGGTGCTCTTCGCCACGCGCTCCACGCGCAGGCCCGGCACGCCCGCGGCGTTCATCATCGCCACGAATGCCTCCGGATCGGGCAGCAGCTCGCTCAGCGCGCCGGTGAGCATGTCCCCCGCCGCGCCCATGTTGCATTCGATGTAAAGCGTTCTCATTCCGCGATGCTCTCCATTTGGTTGATGGTGTTGGCGAGGTAGCCCGCCCCGAAGCCGTTGTCGATGTTGACCACGCTGACGCCGCTGGCGCAGGAGTTGAGCATGGACAATAGCGCCGCCACGCCGCCGAAGCTCGCCCCGTAGCCCACGCTGGTGGGCACGGCGATCACCGGGCAATCGACCAGCCCGCCGATCACGCTGGCCAGCGCGCCCTCCATGCCCGCCACCGCCACCACGGCCCGCGCCTGCGAAAGCGCGTCCATGCGGCTGAGCAGCCGGTGGATGCCGGATACGCCCACGTCGTACATCCGCACGACCCGGGAGCCGTAGTTCTCCGCCGTCAGCGCCGCCTCCTCGCAGACGGGCAGGTCGCTGGTGCCGCCGCTGGCGACGATCACGCAGCCCCGCTGGGGCAGCGGCCTGCGCTTGACGATGCCGATGCCGGAGGCCGGTTCATAGAACAGCTCCAGCTTCGAGCCCACCAGTTCCGCCGCTTCGGGCTTCATGCGGGTGATGAGTATGTTCTCCTCGCCGCGCTCCACCATGTGGCCGCAGATGGCGAGGATCTGCTCCGGCGTCTTGGACTTGCCGTAGATCACCTCGCCCGCGCCCTGGCGGATGGAGCGGTGGTAGTCGATCTTCGCCACGCCGATGTCCTCGAAGGGCGCGGCCTTCAATTTGCCCAGCATGTCCTCCGGGCTGAGGCTTCCGTCCGCCACCCGGCGAAGCTCCGCCAGCAACTCCTGTTTGTTCATCCGATCTCCTCCATGGGCACGGCCTCGGCCAGGTAGCGGTTCTTGTACGCCCGCTCGCCGGTGAGCTCGCGGATCACGTCCAGCCACTCCGGAAGCCTCGGCGCCTCGGCCTCGTCCTCCAGCTCGATCTCCAGCGTGGCGCGGTCGTCCCAGAAGCTGTAGATGTCGATCTCCATCAGCTGCCCCGCGTGGGGGATGCGGAAGCGCCGCTTCTCGATGGTGTTCAGCGCCGGATTGGCCTCCTTCATCAGGCGCCGGTACGCCGCCTCGGTGACCTCCCGCTCCCGCTCGTCGCAGGTGAGCGCGTCCACCCGGCGCTTGAAGGTGTAGATGTAGCGCGTGACGCCCTCGCAGCGAACGCTGCGCACCCGCTGCGTCAGCCCCTCCACGCCGCCGTCGTTTAAGTAGGTCTGCGCGATGTCCCAGACCTCGCAGCCGGGCATCGCTCGCAGCTTCCCCTCGTCGGGCATGCGGATCAGATACTTCCGCTCGATCTCCATTCCCATGTCAGCATCCCTCGTTCAGCTCGTCGAAGTTGGGGAGCGGCGTCGCCGCCTGCAGGTTCCAGCTGAGCACCGACAGCGAGGCGTAGCCCGCCAGGGTCAGCAGCAGGTCGGAGTTCTCGTCGGTCTCGGGCACGACGTTCTCGCCCACGACCATCGTCCAGCCCTCGGGGGTCTCGGCGTAGACGGGATCGAAGATGTACTCGTAGGACACCGACGCCGCGCGCACGCCCCGGGGCTTCACGCCGTAGGGCACGTTCAGGTTGTAGATCTCGCCCAGCGGCAGCGGATGCTTCACCGCCCACTCGGCCAGGCGCACGCCCAGCGCCGCGGCGTACTCGTAGCCGTCGTCGGCAAACTTGCACAGCGACACCGCCGCGCCCGGCACGCCGCAGAGTGAGGCCTCCATCGCCGCGCCCACCGTGCCGGAGTAGAGGATCGCCGCGCCCCGGTTCGCGCCCTTGTTGATGCCGGCGAGCACGCAGTCGGGCATATCGTCGCGCAAAAAGTGCAGGCCCACGCGGGCGCAGTCGGCGGGCGTGCCGCTGACCGAATAGGCCGAGATCCCATCGTAGGGCACGCGCTCCACCCGCAGCGGATTCTTCAGCGTGATGGAGTGGCTGGCGGCGCTGCGCTCGCCGTCCGGCGCGAAGATCGTCACCCGGTGCCCCGCCTCCACCGCCGCCTTCGACAGCGCCCGCAGGCCCGCCGCGCGAATGCCGTCGTCATTTGCGATCAGTATGTGCATGTTTCGTCAAACTCCCGCATAGAATTCTGGTGCACGGTATTTACTACACCAATTATAGTACATCCGGCAAGCCTTGTAAAGCAGGGCCTGTTGCAATCGCGGAAAAATTGCGCGCCCGGGCGAACGCGGGCATGCGGCGGGCATTATCCTGCATCCGGCGCGACGTTCCAAAAAGTTTTTCGCAAATCAAACAAATTAGCGGATTCCTTCGGAAAAATCCGCCAAAAACGTGCAAGAAACCCTGCATATTCCCTTGTATATATTCAGGATTTGTGGTAGAATATGCGTGGAAGCGCCGAACTGGCGCGCCGGTACCGATGCAAAGGTGGTGCATATGAAGAGAATTCTCTCATATTTGAAGTTTTACTGGCTGGAGAGCATACTCGGGCCGCTGTTCAAGCTGTTCGAGGCGGGGCTGGAGCTGATCGTGCCCTTCGTCGTCGCGGCGATCGTGGACAGCGCCATCCCCTCCGAGGATGCGAACCAGGTGGTGCGCCTGGGCCTGGTGCTGGTGGCGCTGGGCCTGGTGGGGCTGCTCGCCTCCGTCACGGCCCAGTACTTCGCCGCCAAGGCCGCCGTGGGCATGAGCACGAAGCTCCGAAGCGACCTGTTCGCCCAGGTGCAGCGGCTGAGCTACGCCGACCTGGACCGCATCGGCACCTCCACGCTGATCACCCGCCTCACCAGCGACATCAACCAGGTGCAGTCCGGCGTGAACCTGGCGCTGCGGCTGTTTTTGCGCTCCCCCTTCGTGGTGTTCGGCGCGATGCTGATGGCGTTTCTGATCGACTTCCGCTGCGCGCTGATCTTCGCCGGGGCCATCGCCGTGCTGCTGGTGATCGTGTTCGCGATACTGCTGATCTCGATGCCCATGTACCGGCGCAGCCAGAACCAGCTCGACCAGGTGCTGCTGCGCACGCGGGAGAACCTGACCGGCGCCCGCGTGCTGCGCGCCTTCGGCCGGGAGGACGCCGAAATCGCGGACTTCGAAAGGAGTCACGCCCGGCTCACCCGCATGCAGACCGCCGCGGGCCACGTGAGCGCGCTGATGAACCCGCTGACCTACATCGCCATCAACCTGGCGCTGGTGGCGCTGCTCCGCACCGGCGCGGCCCGCGTGGACGCCGGAGGGCTGACCCAGGGCCAGGTCGTGGCGCTGGTCAACTACATGG
>CANQGC010000022.1 GCA_947600345.1 uncultured Clostridia bacterium | reverse complement strand
GGCATGATGCTGGTGAAGCAGCTGCGCACCTTCTACGACGATCTGCACGACGTGGACTACACCTCGGCCATCGCCATGGTGCACTCCCGCTTCTCCACGAACACCGAGCCCAGCTGGCGCAAGGCGCACCCGCACCGGATGCTGATGCACAACGGCGAGATCAACACCATCCGCGGCAACGCCGACCGCATGCTGGCCCGCGAGGAGACCATGCGCTCGAGCGAGCTCGGCGAGATGCTGCCGAAGGTCTATCCCATCGTGCAGGACAACAGCTCGGACTCCATGCAGCTGGACAACACGCTGGAATTCCTGACGATGTGCGGCATGGAGCTTCCGCTGGCGGGCATGGTGCTGCTGCCGGAGCCCTGGCAGGGGCGCAAGACCCAGAGCGCCTGGCGCGACATGTACCGCTACTACGCGCTGATGATGGAGCCCTGGGACGGCCCGGCGGCGGTGATCTACACCGACGGCGACGTGATCTGCGGTTCGCTGGACCGCAACGGCCTGCGCCCGATGCGCTGCGCGCTGACCTCCGACAAGCGGCTGATCCTCTCCTCCGAGGCGGGCGCGCTCTACGAGGCCAACGACAAGATCGTGCGCCGCTGGCGGCTGCGCGCGGGCAACCTGCTGATGGCCGACGTGCGCACCGGTGAGATCGTCGAGGGCGACGCGCTGAAGACGGAGTATGCAAAGAAGCATCCCTACACCCAGTGGCTGAACGATGGCCTGGCCTTCCTGCGGAACCTGCCCGACGCGCCTGTCGCGCCCAACGGCTACACCGACGCCCAGCGCACGGCCCTGTGCAAGGCCTTCGGCTATACGCACGAGGATGTGCGCGACGTGCTGCTGCCGCTGGCAGAGAAGGGCACGAACCCCATCGGCTCGATGGGCGCGGACGAGCCCATCGCGGCGCTTTCCAAGGCCCACCCGCCGCTGGCGAGCTACTTCAAGCAGAGGTTTGCCCAGGTCACGAACCCGCCCATCGACGCGCTGCGCGAGAAGCTCAAGACCGACTGCTCCATCTACATCGCCGACGACGGAAACCTGCTGGAGCCCAGCGCGGAGAACGCCCGCGTGCTCGAGCTGGACAGCCCGCTGCTGACCGAGGCGGAATTGGAGAAGATTCGCGCGATGCGCCTGCCCGGCTTCCGGGTGGAGACGCTGTCGCTGCTCTACGCCAAGGGAACCGCGCTGGAGACGGCGCTGGACCGGCTGTTTGCCGACGTGGACGCGGCCTACGCGCGCGGCGCGAACGTGGTGATCCTCTCCGACCGGGGCGTATCGCCCATGTTCCGCGCCATCCCGTCGCTGCTGGCGGTGTCCGGCGTGGAGCAGCACCTGGTGCGCAACAAGAAGCGCACGGCGGTTTCGGTGATCCTGGAGAGCGGCGACCCCCGCGACGCCCACCAGATGGCGGCGCTGATCGCCTACGGCGCGCGCGCGGTGAACCCGTACCTGGCCCACGACTGCATCGCATCGCTGTGCAAGTCCGGCGCGATTTCGAAGGAGCCGGAGCAGGCGATCCGCGACTACAACGCGGCCATCACCACCGCGATTTTGAGCATCGCATCCAAGATGGGCGTATCGACGATTCAGGCCTACCAGAGCGCCCAGCTGTTTGAGACCGTGGGTCTGGACAAGGACTTCGTCGACACCTACTTCACGAATACGCTCAGCCGCCTGGGCGGCGTGGGCCTCAAGCGCATCGAGGAGGATGTGGCCTGGCGCCACGCCCACGCCTTCGTGCCGGCGGGCGCGGACAACGATCCGACGCTGGACAGCATCGGCCTTCACCGGCTGCGCACCGGTCCGCTCGCCGAAAAGCACCTCTACACGCCGGAGATCATCCACACGCTGCAGCAGTCGCTGTGGACGAACGACTATCCGCTGTTTGAAAAGTACAGCGAGATGATACTGCATGACGGTTCGCCGACGATCCGCTCGCTGCTCGACTTCCGCTTCGACGCCTGCAAGGAGGTGCCGCTGGATCAGGTGGAGCCCGCGAGCTCCATCGTGCGCCGCTTCAAGACCGGCGCGATGAGCTACGGCTCGCTCTCCCAGGAGGCCCACGAGTGCCTGGCCGAGGCGATGAACCGCATCGGCGGTCGCTCCAACACCGGCGAGGGCGGCGAGCTGCCCGAGCGCCTGGGCACGCGGCTCAACTCCGCGATCAAGCAGGTGGCTTCGGGCCGCTTCGGCGTGACGGAGGCCTACCTGCTCTCCGCCAACGAGATTCAGATCAAGATGGCCCAGGGCGCGAAGCCCGGCGAGGGCGGACACCTGCCCGGCGCGAAGGTCATGCCCTGGGTGGCCCGGGCGAGAGGAACGACGCCCGGACTTTCGCTGATCTCCCCGCCGCCGCACCACGACATCTATTCGATCGAAGACCTGGCCCAGCTGATCTACGACCTGAAGTGCGCGAACCAGCAGGCGCGAATCAGCGTCAAGCTGGTGGCCGAGACCGGCGTGGGCACGGTCGCCTCTGGCGTGGCCAAGGCCGGCGCCCAGGTGATCCTGATCTCCGGCGGCGAGGGCGGCACGGGCGCGGCCCCGCTGACCTCCATCCACGGCGCGGGCCTGCCCTGGGAGCTGGGCGTGGCCGAGGCGCACCAGGTGCTGTGCAAGAACGGCCTGCGCGAGATGGTGGCGCTGGAGACCGACGGAAAGCTCATGACCGGCCGCGACGTGGCCGTGGCGCTCTTGCTGGGCGCGGAGGAGTTCGCGTTCGCGACCGCGCCGCTGGTGGCGATGGGCTGCCGGATGATGCGCGTGTGCAACCTGGACACCTGCCCCTTCGGCATCGCCACCCAGAACCCCGAGCTGCGCGCCCGCTTCAAGGGCAAGCCGGAGTACGTGGAGCGCTTCATGTTCTTCGTGGCGGAGCAGCTGCGCGGCATCATGGCGAAGCTCGGCGCGCGCTGCGTCAGCGAGCTGGTGGGCCGTACCGACCTGCTGGTGGCGAAGCCCGGCTGTCCGATCGACCTGAGCGAGATCACCGGCTTCCACCAGAACAGCCACCACGAGGAGGCGCACAACTTCGACTTCAAGCTCGAGACGCGCGCCGACGCGAACTTCCAGGGCCGCGACCTGGGCCTGCGCACCACGGACCGCACCTTCGGCACACTGATGGGCGCGGAGCTGATGCGCGCGGGCCGGATGGAGCACAGAACCATCCGCGCCACCGGCTGCGGCGGCCAGAGCTTCGGCGCGTTCCTGCCGGAAAACATGACCATACTGTTGAGCGGTGAGGCCAACGACTACCTGGCCAAGGGCCTCTCCGGCGGCACGATCGCCGTGCGCCCGCCGGTGGGCGTGCACTGGAACGCCGATGATGCGCTGATCGGCAACGTCGCCCTGTTCGGCGCGACCGGCGGCAGCGTCTACGTGGCCGGCACGGCGGGCGAGCGCTTCTGCGTGCGCAACTCCGGCGCGACGGCGGTTGTGGAAGGCGTGGGCGACCACGGCTGCGAGTACATGACCGGCGGCCGGGCCGTGGTGCTCGGGCCCGTGGGCGAGAACTTCGCGGCGGGCATGTCCGGCGGCGTGGCCTTCGTATACGACCCGGACGGCGCGCTCGACGCCAAGCTCAACCGCGCCATGGTCGAGGTCATGGCCGTGGAGGGCGCGCGCGCGGACGAGCTCAGGGAGATACTGACGAAGCATCTGGAGATGACCGGCTCGGCCCGGGCGAGAGCGATCCTCGACGATTTCGAGGGCAAGCTTCCCGAGTTCAAGCTCATCATCCCCACGGAATACCGGCGACTCTTGGAAGGAAGGTGACGGCATGGGCAAGCAGACGGGATTTCTGGAATACGAGCGGCTCGAGGAGCCCTTCCGCCCGGAGGCGGAGCGCAGCCGCGACTTCGAATATCTGCACACGTCGCTGACGAATGAACAGCGGGCCGAGCAGGCCGCGCGCTGCATGAACTGCGGCGTGCCCTACTGCCAGTCCAACTACGGCTGTCCGCTGCACAACCTGATCCCCGAGTGGAACGATCTGCTCTACCGGGGCGAGATCGAGCAGGCAATCCTGCGGCTGACCAAGACGGCGAGCTTCCCGGAGTTCACCGGCCGCGTCTGCCCGGCGCTGTGCGAGAAGGCCTGCATGCTGGCCGAGCGCGGCAGCGTGACCACGCGCGACGATGAGCTCTACCTGATCGAGGAGGGCTTCCGGCGCGGTCTGGTGCAGCCGAGGATTCCCAGCGTGCGCACCGGCAAGCGCGTGGCGGTGGTGGGCTCCGGCCCCAGCGGACTGGCGGTGGCCGATCTGCTCAACCGGCGCGGCCACAGCGTGACCGTCTACGAGCGCAACGACCGGCCCGGCGGACTGCTGCAGTACGGCATACCGAACATGAAGCTGCCCAAGGAGATCGTGGCGCGCAGGATCAGGCTGATGGAGGCGGAGGGCGTGAGCTTCGTCACCAACACCGCCGCCACGAGGGAGATTGTCGACAACTATGACGCCGCCGTGCTCTGCGGCGGCGCGGGCAAGCCGCGCGGGCTGAACGTGCCCGGCGACGACACGCCCGGCGTGCACTTCGCGGTGGAATACCTGACCTCCGCCACGAAGTCCGTGATGAGCGGCGAGGCGCCCGCCATCGACGCGAAGGGCAAGCACGTGATCGTGGTGGGCGGCGGCGACACCGGCAACGACTGCGTGGGCACCGTGCTGCGCCAGGGCTGCGTGGACGTCACCGAGCTGGAGCTGATGCCCGCCGCGCCCACCGAGCGCACGCCGGACAACCCCTGGCCCGAGTGGCCGCGCACGTTGCGCACCGACTACGGCCAGCTCGAGGCGGCCGAGCGGCAGGGGAGCGACCCCAGGCTGTTCCTGACCACCGTCAAGCGCTGCATTCCCGGCCCGGACGGCAGGCTCGCCCAGGTGGAGATTGCCAGCGTGGCGCGCACGCCCCAGGGGCGCTTCGAGCCCGTGGAGGGCACGGAGAGGGTTCTGCCCTGCGAGCTGCTGCTGATCGCCGCGGGCTTCCTGGGCTGCGACGCGAAGAACGTGGAGGCGTTCGACCTGGCGCTGACGCCCCGGGGCAGCGCCGCCACCGAGAACGGAAGCCACCACATCGGCGGCAAGCTGTTCACCGCCGGGGACTTCCGCACGGGCCAGTCGCTGGTGGTGCGCGCCATCGCCGACGGCAAGGCCGCCGCAAAGGAAGTGGACGAATACCTGATGGGCAGCAGTCCGCTCTGAGATCGAAGTTTATACATATTTGTTAAAATTTTGAATGACGCTGGAAGCCGTTGACATTTTGACGGCCTCCAGCGTCTTAGTATAAGGAAGAAAACCTCCGTTTTGAAGTTAAAATATCTTAAATCTGTTAAGAAGTACTGTACAAATAATAAGAAAAGGTGTATACTGGATGCGGTATGGCATTGTGTTTGGAATATATCCTGAAGTATGCACCGCTTGCTGAGGTTTTCGCACGCTTGCACGGGAGGGAAACGGTATGAAAATGCGGGTGAGGGTTCTTTCTATTATAATTTGTCTGGCGCTGCTGATGTCCGCCGCGCCGGCCGGTCTGCGCCTGAGCGATGGCTTCGCCACGGAGGCGGAGCTTGCGGAGGCGCTGATCGAGGAGCCGGCGGCCGAAGCGCCCGAGGCGGAAGCGCCGGATGCCGCTCCGGAGGCGGTGGAGGTTCCGCCGGAGGAACCCGCCGAACCGGAGGCCCCCGTGTCGGAGGAGGCGGAGGCGCCGGACGTCGCCGTTGAGCAGCCGGACGAAGCGTCGGAATCTGAAGATGCGCCGGTCGAGGATGCGGAGCCGGAGGCTGCGGAGGACGCGGATATCGAAACGGAAGCTGAAATCGAAGCTGAACAGGCGCCGGAGGCCGATGCCGTAGACTACGGCGCCGCCGCGAGCGCGAGTCCGGCGTTTTCCATCGGATGCGCCGAGGTGATCCGGGACGAGGTGGCCGTCTATGCGGACACCTCTGAAGGCGCGAAGATCAAGGCTATGCTGAACAGGGGCGTGGTCTACGCCGTCGCGCGCAGCGCGAAGGGTGCGGACCGCCTGGAGATCCTCTTTAACGCCGGTCCCGATCGCGGCATGGATCGCGGCTGGGTGGACGCCGCCGCGCTGCGCCCCATGGAGCCCGAGGCGGAGGTTCCCGCCTTCGTAGCGTTCTGCGCGGACCTGGAGGATGTGCTCTACCCCGAGGAGCTCGCCGGACTCCCGCTGGCGAGGATTTCCTGCGCCTATCCGCAGGAGGAGCGCGCGGAAGCGCCCGGCGTGGAAGCGGAAGAAGACGATGAGGCGGAGGAAGGCGAGGCGCATCCGGTGATCGCGCTGCCGGAGGATGAAATCTCCACGATGCCGCTGCCGCTGGAGGACCCGATACTCCAGCTGGAGGACGTCGCGCCCGAAGCCGGGGACGGCGAAGGCGAAGCGGCGGAGGACGAAATTGACGATATCGGCCTGTCCGTGGGCGCTGTGGCCTTCGCGGCGCAGCCGGTGGTGTCGCTGAAGAGCGACACGCTGAACCTGGGCGTGGGCGAGAGTTGCGATCTCGTGGGCACGGGCTTCGTGAGCTGCGCCGCGGACGAGGGCGCGCGCGTCCGGCTGGGCTTTGCCGTGACCGAGGGCGACTGCGTGTCCGTATCCGAAGCCGGCACGGTGTTCGCCGCCAGGGCCGGCACCGCGACCGTTGCCATAACGGAGATGAACAGCGGCGCGCACGCGGATCTGACGGTGGTCGTTCAGGCCAACGCCAAGAGCGTTTCGATGCGCGACAGCATGACGCTCGGCCTGGGCATGACCGCCGGACTGGACGTGACCTTCCCCGACGGCGGCTACAGCGCGTTTACGCTCAGCTGTGAGCCGGAGGGCGTGGTCGAGCTGGATCAAACCGGAAAGGTGACCGCCATCGCCGCGGGCGAGACCACGGTCACGCTGCGCACGGGCAACGGCCTGATCGACACTTGCTTTGTTCGCGTGGTGCGGGATCCCGTCTCCATCGAGATCGAGGAATCGGAGATCACTATCGCGCTGGACGAGGATGATGGAAAGGTCGTCGCGAGGGCCTACGCCGGGGATGTGGAGATTCCCTGCGACCTCCACTATGAGGTCACCGAGGGCAGCGAGATCGTCCGCGTGGATGAGAAGACGGGCGCGCTGACGCCGCTGAATATCGGCACCGCCACCATCGTCGTTCGCGCCGACGGGGCGGCGCCCGCGGAGTGCACCGTCTCCGTGGCAACCGCGCCGGCGTACGTCAATTTGCGCTTCGGAACGCTCCGGATGGGCGTGGGCGAGACCTACCAGATCTCGGACGGCGTGAACGGCATCATCGTGCCCGCGCCGGGCTCCCACGTGTCGAAGTATACGTACATCAGCAGCAACGCGAGCGTCGTCTCCGTGAGCGAGACCGGCCTGCTCACCGCCAAGGCCAAGGGCACCGAGAACATCACCATCCGTCCCTCGGGGCAGAGCGATCCTCTGTTCCTGGAGGTGACCGTGGAGAAGGCCGCGTCCTCCATCAAGCTGAGTAAGAGCGAAATCACGCTGAAGCCGGGCGAGAGCGAGGATATCAGCGTCAGCTTCCCCTCGGGCGGGTATTCGAACTACGAGCTCTACTTCCCCGCCTACGCCAGCGGCGACGAGGAGGAGGATGAGGATGCGGAGCAGCCGGTCGAAATCATTCGCGACGGCGAAAACTCCTGGACGCTGCAGGCGGCGGGCTCGTTCGCGGCCGGAGACGTTCTGGCGCTGGTCGCCAAGGCGGCGAGCGGGGCCACGGCGTCCTGCATCGTGAAGCTGGTGGGCGGCCCCAACGATGGGGAGATCGAGGTCGAACTGACCAAGACGCTGCTGGGCATCGGCGAGACCGGCGGCAAGGCCACCGCGCGCATTGTGGATGGCGTCGTCGCCGAGACGGAGTTTACCTATCGTTCGAGCAATCCGAACGTGATCTCGGTGGACAGCGAGGGAAATCTGACCGCCAATACCGTCAGCGGCGAGGATGGCGTCGTCATTACCGCCACCGCCACCACGCCCGGCGCGGACGGCTACGCCAGCGCGGATTCGGAGCCCATCACCGTGGTCAGCTATCCGACAAAGCTCGAGTTTGCCGAGGGCATGAATCCCCTGCACCTGGGCGTGAACGATGTCTATCCCCTCTGCATCGGCGAGGAGGGCGGCGATCCGGACGGCATCGTGCGCGTCAGCCCCAGCGATGCCAGGACGAAGTATACCTATGCGCTCGTCTCCGGCGACAGCTATGCCAGCGTCTCCAGCGACGGCGTGATTACCGCGAAGAAGCCCGGAACGATGAAGCTTCGCATCCTGCCGGGCAGCGGCAACAATCTGTCCCCGCTGACGCTCGACGTGGTGGTCTCCAAGGCGGCGGACAGCATCAGCCTGAGCCGGGGGAGCGTGCGCATCGGCGCGGGCATGGAGGCGGAGCCGCTGAAGGTGAGCTTCCCGGCCGGCACCTACGCCCGCTACTCCGCCACCAGCAGCAATGAGGACGTCGTGCGCCTGCACCAGAGCGGCGATACCATCGCGCTGGAGGCCGTGGCTGCCGGTCAGGCGACGATCAAGGTGACGACGGCAGGCACGGGATGCGTGGACAGCTGCCTGGTCACCGTGGTGGACGCGCAGAGCAGCATTTCGCTCGACGCGCCGCTGCGCATCGGCGTGGGCGAGGTGGGCCGCAAGGTCTCCGCGGCGTTCATCGGGGAGGAGATGAACGCGCGGATCAGCTTCCAGTCGAACAATCCGGGCGTCCTTTCGGTGGACGCTTCCACCGGCGCGCTCACGGCGAAGGGCGTGGGCGTGGCGACGATCGGCGCGTATCTCAACTACAAGGGGGACGGCACGGACGTCGAGGCGGCCAGCCAGAGGATTCAGGTGGTCACCGGTCCGAATTCGATCTCCCTGGAGCCCAGATTCCTCACGCTGCGCGTGGATGAAGTCTACACGATTCGCGAGGACGCGGGCGACGGCGGGATGATCATGCTCGACGCCGGAACCAGCGCGAGCTATACCTTCGCCAGCGGCGATCCCAAGATCGCCAGCGTGAGCGCGGCGGGCGAGGTCAAGGGCCTGAAGGCCGGAGATACGACCATCACCATCACCGCGCAGAACGGCACCGAGGCGAAGCTTCCGGTGACAGTGGTCAAGGATTTCGATCTGACCATTTCCGCGAAGGAGCTGGGCGTGGGCATGAGCGCCAGGCTCTCGGTGCCTGCCTCGGTTGGCGGCGCGTCGATGAGCTTCATCTGCGATCCGGAGGGCGCCGTGGAGTTCTCCGCGGACGGAAGCTTCGTCGCGAAGCGGGCCGGCATCTGTGCCCTGTACGCCCGGGCGGCGTCGGGCGACGTGGTGAAGTACTCCAACGCCGTGATGCTGAACGTGCTGCCCGCGCCGGAGGCGGACGAGATCGTATTCTCGTCCGAATCTGTCAATCGCGTGACGACCTACCAGGCGGGGGCCCGTGTGAGCGCCGCCTGCGCGCCCGGAACGATGGCGGAGCTTCAGTACCGCATGGGCGCGGGCGCGCCGGCCGGCGTGTCGGTGAACGCGGTCACGGGCGAGCTGACCATCGGCGGCTCCGGCTCCGGCACGAGCTTCACCGTCGAGGCCTACGACAAGAATGCCCCGGACGTCTTCGCCGCGCACAGCGTGGTCATCGTCGGCTCGGGAAGCCTGGCCGGCCTGCGCAGGACGACGCTGAATCTGGTGGAGGGCGAGATCTACCAGCTCAGCGACGGGCCGGACGGCATCATCCAGCTCGACAGGGACAACGCCACGGGCAGCTATAAGTTCAAGACGAGCAAGAAGGCCGTGGCGACGGTGAGCGAGTACGGCCTGATCACCGCCAAGAAGGCGGGCACCGCGAAGATTCGCATCACCGACAAGTCGGACTCCAAGAACTACAAGGATTTGACGGTTAAGGTCGCCAAGAAGGCGGACAGCGTTTCGCTGAGCCCCGCCGCGCTGGTGCTGGGCCTGGGCATGACCGGCGAGCTGACGCCCTCCTCGGGCACGCTGGCGCTGAGCTCCTCGAACGAGGAGGTCGCCACCGTGGACGCCCTCGGAAGCGTAAGGGCGCTCTCCATCGGCGAAACCACGATCACCGCCACCGACCCGGCGACCGGAAATTCCGATACCACGCACGTGCGCGTGGTGGAGCGGCCGCTGTGCGTGGAGGCTGCGCTCGACACGATCGTCATGGGCAAGGGCGAGAAGAACATGAAGGTCTCCGCCGAGATCGTTCCCGCCGGCGGCAGCGAGCCCGCGGGCACCATCGAATACAGGCTGGTCGACGAGGACGACAAGCGCTTCGTCACCGTAAACCAGACCACCGGCGCCCTGACCGCCAAGCGCGTCACCGGCGAGAACGGCCCGATCCGCGTGCGCGCCTACGTGAAGGAGTACGAGACGCTCTACGCGGATGTGGACGTGGAGGTCGTGAAGAAGACCAGCGTCAGCCTGACCACCAAGACCATCAAGCTGTCCGTGGGCAATACCTACCAGCTGCGCGACTACATTCCCGAGGAGGAGGACGAGGAGGAGAGCTACGCCCTCGATGATGAGGACGAGGAGACCCCCGGCATCATCAAGCTCAGCCCCGAGGAGGCGCGCGACAATACGACCTTCAGCTATAAGTCGAGCAAGAGCTCCGTGGCGTCGGTGAGCGCGGAGGGCCTGATCACCGCGAAGGCCACGGGCACCGCGAAGATCACCATCTCCACCCAGAGCAACCGCAAGGCGACGCTGACCGTGCAGGTGCTCGACCGGCCCACCAGCATTTCGCTGAACAACACCAACCTGGAGCTGAGCGAGGGCATGGAGAGCACGCTGAAGGTGGTCTTCCCCGGCAAGACCTTCGACAGCTACAGCTTCTCCAGCGAGGATGAGGAGGTGGCCAGCGTCGACGCCGCGAGCGGAAAGGTCACGGCCGCCGGTGCGGGCGAGACCATCATCACCGCGCGCACGGCGAATGGGCTCGTCGCCTATTGCCGCGTGGCGGTGCTGCCCGTGACCTCCGAAATCCAGCTGTTCCTCCAGCGCGGCGGGGAGACGATCGATCTCTCCGACGCCGGCGACCTGACGCTGGGCGTGGGCGAGAAGAACCTCAAGCTCATCGCCGAGCCGGAGGAGGGCACCAGCGGCAAGTTCCTGTTCAAGATCTCGGAGGACAGCCCCAAGGGCAAGCTCTCCGTGAACAAGACCACCGGCGCGCTGAGCGTAAAGAAGACCACGGACGACGAGCCCGTCGAGGTGATCGCCTACGAAGCGAACCACGAGGACGAGATCGAGGCCGCGGTCTCCGTGGAGATTTTGAAGAAGCCCGCGAAGAAGGCGAACCTTACGCTGAGCCCGAGCGCCATCAAGCTGGGCGTGGGCGAGAGCTTCCAGATCACCGAGGATGGCGAGGACGGCGAAGGCGTGATCCACATGGCCGACGGCTATGCGGCGAGCTACAGCTTCAAGTCCAGCGACACCAAGGTCGCCTCGGTCAGCTCCACCGGCCTGATCACCGCGAAGGGCACGGGCAGCGCAAAGGTGCGCGTGTCCACGCAGAATTCGAGCGTCTACAGGGATCTGACGGTGACGGTCGCGAAGAAGGCCGGCAGCGTGCAGATTCCCCCGACGCTGACGTTGGGCTCCGGAATGGAGACCACGATCACGCCGAGCTTCACCGCCGCCAGCGGCGACGGCAGCGCCTTCGGCTTCATGGAGGTGGAAGTGGCCGGTGGAAGCGGCAGGCTGGACGCGAGCGTCAACGCCGCTAACGGCAAGATCACGCTGTCGGCCGGAACGGTGACGGAGAAGACCAGCGCCACGCTCATCGTGCGCCTGCCCAGCACGGGCCTTTCGGATACATGCAGCGTCACCCTTCTGCCCGCGCCGAAGAGCGGGGAAGTGGAATTTGATTATGAGAACATGCCCGCGGCGGTCCGCGAGAATGGCAGGTGGATCATCCGCGTCGGACAGGGCGAGAAGGGCGTGACCCTCGCGGCCAAGTGCACGGTCGACGCCATGAGCGGCTTTACCTACAGCGCGGCGAGCCTGGGCGGCTCCGGACTGACCGTCAACGCCACCACGGGCGCGCTGAGCGTGAGCAAAAGCGCGAAGGGCAGCTACAGCGTCACCGCCACCTCCGTCAGCAATCCCGGCGCGACCGCCACCGGAACGGTGGAGATCGTGAGCGGCCCGACCGCGGTCTACTTCCATACCGCGGAGAATCCCATGGCGAGCAGCTATACGCTGCTGATGGGCGTGGGCGAGAAGTATCAGATCAGCGAGTATCGGAAGAACCTGGTGACCGGCGAGGAGAGCGGCATATTGGTGCTCTCGCCCGAGGCGAGCAGCGCGAGCTTCACCTTCGCCGCCAGCGCCAAGAGCAACCAGACGGCCGCGACGAAGGTGCTGAGCGTCGATAAGAACAGCGGCCTGATCACCGCGAATCAGGAGGGCACCGCGTACATCAAGGTGACCACACAGAACAGCAAGACCTGCCTGCTGACGGTCAACGTCGTGACCAAGCCGGACAGCGTGGAGCTCGTCCCCGACGAGCGGGAGGTCGGCGAGAATTCCAGCGGCAGGGTCAGCGTGAAGTTCACGCCCGCCAACAGCAGCAGCCAGGTGCTCAGCTATGTCAGCAGCGATCCCAGCCTGTTGAGGATGGGCGAGGGCGGCTTCTTCGAGACCGGCACGCTCCACCAAAACGGCGTGGCCGAGAGCGTGACCATCACCGCCACCACGAGCAGCGGCCATGTGGCCTACGCCACGATTCGCGTGCTGCCGCATCCGGCCGAGGTGCGCTTCGCCCAGGAGAGCTACGAGGTCTCCGAGGGCATGACGATCGCGACCGCCCCGGGCCCCTTCCCGGCGGGCCAGAAGGCGCAGCGGTTCAGCTATCGCTCCGAGAATCCCGAAACCGCGACCATCGACTCCGTGACCGGCGAGGTCACCGGCGTGCGGGAGGGCGAGGCGACGATCACCATCACCGCCAACCCCGGCACGGACTATTCGGTCCAGGGCACCGCCACGGTGCGGGTGCTGCCCGCACCCGCGCGGCTCTCGTACGAGGGCATGGGCCTGCCCGACGTGCTGCGGATCGCCAAGGACGATTTGGTCAGGATCCCGCAGCCTGTGGCGTACAGCGCCAGCGGCAGCGTGGTGACCGCCAACTACAAATACGCGCTCGTTTCGAACTCCGACAAGAGCTATCTGAGCATCGAGGGCGACTCGATGAAGGGCATCAAGGCGCTGCCGGAGAAGAACAGTGACATCGGCGTCCGGGTTTCGGTGTACAACAATGACCGCGTGTACATCGACCTGAAGGTGCGCGTCTATGACGAGACGCCGGGCGATGTGGAGATTTACTTCGAGGGCCGCAAGGTCAACGGCGCGACGATCCCGATGTACGTAAACGCCGCCCACGCCACGGACAGCATCGCGCTGACGGCCCAGGTGAGCGGCACGAACGTCAACTACGGCGGATTGACCTTCAGCTCCAGCAAGCCCGAGCTCGCCCGGGTCGACGCCAATGGACTGGTCACCGTCGCCTGCGGGGCGGACGGCAAGGCCCCCAGCGGAACGGCGAAGATTTACGCGGAGGCCGGAAGCATGCTCGCGGAGTGCACCATCCAGGTGGGCGAGCTGTGCGAGAATCCGGAGCTTCGCGCCCAGTCGCTGCAGATGCAGGAGGGCGATAAGGAGAAGATCGACATCGGCTATACGCCGTCGAACTCCGGCATGCGCCTGCTCTACGCCTCCGGGGACAGCAAGGTCGTCACCGTGGACTCCGAGGGCAATATCACGGCCGTGAGCGGCGGCGAGACGAAGATCACCGTCACCGGCCAGTACGGCTGGAGCGGAGAGCTTTCGGTCAGCGTGCTCTACGATCCGGACGACATCCGGCTGCCGGTGCGCAAGCTGTACATGAATTCCGGCGATACGCTGGAAATCACTCCGGAGCTGAGCCGGAAGGGCATCGAGCTCGCGAAGGTCAACACATACACCCGCGCGAACAGCAGCTATCCCGGCGTCGTGCGCGTCGAGGAGAGTGCGGCCGCGGATCAGCAGAGCGGAAGGCCCGCCAGCTATACGCTGACCGCCGTGACCAAGGGCAGCGCCAGCGTCACCTTTGCCACCCACGACGGAAAGCTGCAGGCCGTCTGCGAGATCGAAGTGGACAAGGCAAACGCCAAGTCCGGCTTCGGCTGGGATTCCAGCCTCGATCTCTACATGATCGTGGGCGATACCGCCAGCCTCGAGTACGGCCTGACGACCGAAGCGTACAATCTGAACGACTTCCGCGTGGAGGTCGCCCCGCAGAGCGCGGCGCTTGCGCAGATGCAGCCCGACGGAAGGAGCGTCACCGCGCTCGAGAAGGGCACCGCGACGCTGCAGCTCACGGCGGGCGGCGAGGTGATGGACTCCGTGCAGATTCAGATCATTGATCCCGTTGCGCCGAAGCTCTGGTATGGTCCGGAGCTGAAGGACCCCGTGCGCTCCAAGCAGCAGCTGGAGGTCGGCATCGAGGGCGTGGATCCGGGCAACCACACGATCCGCATCGAGCGGCTCCCCGCGCCGAAGTACGATGAATACTGCGTGCTGCTGGGTACGTTCTCGGTGACCATCGACGATCCTTCGATTCTGGACTTCGACGCGACGACGGACCGCATCCACACCAAGGAGATCTGCGGCACCACGACCGTGACCGTCGAGAGCTTCGGCAGCGCGCCCGTGGTCGTGGAGGTTACCGTTACCGAGGCGACGGTGTACCGCGCGCTCCTGATCTCCGAGTACGACCAGCGCAACGGCAACCTGCCCTTCACCGGCATGAATGTGCAGAATATGGAGAAGGCGCTGAAGCGCTCGGACATCAACGGCAAGACCTACGATACCAAGGTGCTGCGCGATCCCTACGAGAGCGATATCAAGAGCGCCATTAAGACGTTCTTCGCGGATACGAAGGAGAACGACATCTCCGTGCTCTACATCGTGGCGCACGGCCACATGGGCTCGGGCAGCCACGCGGGCGAGTACTGCTTCAGCCTGGGGGAGTACACGACGAGCAAGGCGTCCACCTACGTGACCGACACCGAGCTGATGAACTGGATCCAAACCTATATCCAGGGCAGGGTCATACTGGTGCTCGACAGCTGCAATTCCGGCGCCTTCATCAGCCACCAGAGGGGCGTGGGCCTCTACGATACCGGAAACATCGCTGTGATCACCGCCCAGGTGGCCGATAAGCCCGCGAGCTTCTACGTGGGCAGCTATAAGGATGTCGAAACCTACGAGTTCTTCACTCGCGCCTTCCACATCGGCCTGGGCTACCAGACCAACCGGGGCTCTGGCGACGATTGGAACAACGCCGGCAACGCCGACGCCAACGGCGACGGCATGATCTCCATCCAGGAGATATACGATCACACCCGACAGATGACCATCAACATGGTGAGCAAGTACTGCTGGGGCACCTACTTCAACGCGGATTCGAAATACGGCTTCAAGGCGCCGCACCTGACCTCCGCCGCCCTGGCCTATGAATGGCTGACGGAGACGAAGAAGGCGGGCGGCAAGGGCCAGGATCCGCAGTCCTACATTCCCAGCGCCATGAAGGATCTCGCATTCTTCGGCCTCCCGTCCTGACGGCGGGGAGACGGAGCGCGGGAGCGGCGAGGTTGCCGCTCCCGCTGTTTCGTCTGTGCAAAGTTCCTTTTGCAATTCCAATACCATTCCTAAATTCTTGCAAATTAAATGTCACAAATCCTACATATTGTGGTTAGCCACAATAATTTCATACTATATATGGGATTTGGGGACTTGATTTTGGATGCAGTCTGTGATACAATCATCGGTAGCCAAATGAATTTGGGGGACACGAGAGAATGAAAATTATCAAGAGAAACGGCTCCGAGATGGTGTTTGATATCAGCAAAATCATCGCAGCCATCGAAAAGGCCAACGTCACCGTACCGGAGGAGGAGCGGCTCAATCAGCCGCAGATTTTGGATATCGCCAGCGGCGTGGAGCAGAAGTGCCAGGCGTTGCATCGCGCGCCCTCGGTGGAGGAAATCCAGGAGATGGTGGAAACCTTCATCATGGAGTGCGGCGCCTTTGAGGTGGCGAAGCACTACATTCGCTATCGCTACACCCGCAACCTGGTGCGCCAGGCCAACACCACGGACACCCAGATCCTGACCCTCATCGAGTGCAACAACGAGGAGGTCAAGCAGGAGAACTCCAACAAGAACCCCACGGTGAACTCCGTGCAGCGCGACTACATGGCCGGCGAGGTCTCCAAGGACATCTCCCGCCGCATGCTGCTGCCGGACGACGTGGTGCGCGCCCACGAGGAGGGCATCATCCACTTCCACGACATGGACTACTACGCCCAGCACATGCACAACTGCGACCTGGTGAACCTGGAGGACATGCTGCAGAACGGCACCGTGATCTCCGGCACGATGATCATCAAGCCCCACAGCTTCTCCACCGCCTGCAACATCGCCACGCAGATCATCGCCCAGGTGGCGTCGAACCAGTACGGCGGGCAGAGCATCAGCCTGGCCCACCTGGCGCCCTTCGTCGAGGTCTCCCGCAAGAAGATCCGCAGGGACGTGGAGGAGGAGCTGCGCATGACCGGCGCGCACACCGACGAGGCCACCACCTCTGCCATCGTCGAGAAGCGGTTGCGCGAGGAGGTCCGCAAGGGCGTGCAGACCATCCAGTATCAGGTGCTCACGCTGATGACCACCAACGGCCAGGCGCCGTTCGTGACGGTGTTCATGTACCTGAACGAGGCCAAGTCGGAGCGCGAGAAGAAGGACCTGGCGATGATCATCGAGGAGACGCTGGAGCAGCGCTACCAGGGCGTGCAGAACGAGGTGGGCGTGTGGGTCACGCCCGCGTTCCCGAAGCTGATCTACGTGCTGGAGGAGGACAACATCCGCGAGGACAGCGAGTATTGGTACCTGACCGAGCTCGCCGCCAAGTGCACCGCCAAGCGCATGGTGCCGGACTACATCTCCGAGAAGAAGATGAAGGAGCTCAAGGAGGGCAACTGCTTCCCGGTGATGGGCTGCAGAAGCGCGCTCAACCCCTGGAAGGATGAGCACGGCAACTACAAGTTCTACGGCCGCTTCAACCAGGGCGTCGTGACGATCAACCTGGTGGACGTGGCGCTGTCCTCCGGCGGCGACATGGAGAAGTTCTGGCAGGTGTTCGACGAGCGGCTGGCGCTGTGCTACAAGGCGCTGATGTGCCGCCACAACCGCCTGAAGGGCACGCTGTCCGACGCCGCGCCTATACTGTGGCAGGACGGCGCGATCGCCAGGCTGGACAAGGGCGAGAAGATCGACAAGCTGCTCTACGGCGGCTATTCCTCCATCTCGCTGGGCTACGCGGGCCTGTGCGAGTGCGTGCGCTACATGACGGGCAAGTCCCACACCGATCCCTCCGCCACGCCGTTCGCGCTGGAGATCATGAAGCACATGAACGATGCCTGTAACCGCTGGAAGGCGGAGACGAACATTGCGTTCAGCATCTACGGAACGCCCCTGGAGTCCACCACCTACAAGTTCGCCAAGTGCCTGCAGAAGCGCTTCGGCATCATCCCGGGCGTGACGGACAAGGCCTACATCACCAACAGCTACCACGTGCACGTGACCGAGGAGATCGACGCCTTCGAGAAGCTGCGCTTCGAGGCCCAGTTCCAGGCGCTGTCCACTGGCGGCGCGATCAGCTACGTGGAGGTGCCGAACCTCCAGAACAACGTGCGCGCGGTGATCGAGGTCATCAAGTTCATCTACGACAACATCATGTACGCCGAGCTGAATACCAAGAGCGACTACTGCCAGGTGTGCGGCTACGACGGCGAGATCGAGATTCAGGACGACGACGGCAAGCTGGTCTGGACCTGCCCCAAGTGCGGCAACCGCGACCAGAGCAAGATGAACGTGGCGCGGCGCACCTGCGGCTACATCGGCACGCAGTTCTGGAACCAGGGCCGCACCCAGGAGATCAAGGAACGCGTGCTGCACCTGTGATCGCGGGGGAGAGTTTCCTCTAAAATAAAATATATATGTGGTAGAGTAAAGCGATGAATTATGGAAATATCAAGCGGCTGGACGTGGCCGACGGCGAGGGTGTGCGCGTGAGCCTGTTCGTATCGGGCTGCCGGAATCACTGCCCAAATTGCTTTCAGCCGGAGACCTGGGACTTCAGCTATGGACAGCCCTACACGGAGGAGACGGAGGACTACATCCTCTCGCTGCTGGAGCCCTACTACGTGGACGGGCTGACGCTGCTGGGTGGCGAGCCCTTCGAGCCGGAGAACCAACGGGAGTTGGTGAAGCTGCTGCGAAGGGTGCGCGTCGAGCGGCCGGAGAAGACGGTCTGGTGCTACAGCGGCTACACCATCGAGCAGCTGCGGAGCGAAGGCCATCCGAGGTGCGAGGCCACGGACGAGATGCTGCGCCTGATCGACGTTCTGGTGGACGGAAGGTTCGTGGAGGAGTTGAAGGACATTTCGCTGAAGTTCCGGGGGTCGTCCAACCAGCGGATCATCAACATGAGAAGGTCGCTGGAGAGCGGCGAGGTTGTGCTGTTTGACGATTAGAGAGAAGATGGGCGGGCGCTCAATGGAGCGTCTGCCTTGGTATGTTGGTTCTACAATAAAAGTAGGGGTGAAGAAAGGAAAAAGGAGACAAAGCGAATCCGAACCGGTATAATGAAAGTGCTA
>CANQGC010000021.1 GCA_947600345.1 uncultured Clostridia bacterium | reverse complement strand
ACCTGGAGGTTCTGGAGAAGATCAAGAAGGACGGCAAGGCCATCCCGGTGACCCACTTCACCTGCATCGGCAACACGAAGGAGGGCATCAAGGAGCAGCTGGAGAACTACCTGGCCCACGGCATCGACCACATGCTGGCGCTGCGCGGCGACCTGCCCTTCGGCTGGACCGGCACCGGTGGAGACCTGCACTACGCCACCGAGCTCGTGGCCTTCGTGCGCAAGAACTTCGGCGACAAGTTCAGCATCGCGGTGGCCGGCTCCCCCGAGGGCCACATCGCCTGCCGCAGCCTCGACGCCGACATCTCCTTCCTGAAGCAGAAGCAGGATGAGGGCGCCGACTACATCATGACCCAGCTCTGCTGGGACATGGACGCCTTCCGCCGCTGGCTGGAGAAGATTCGCGCCGCCGGCGTCTGGATGCCCGTGGACGTGGGCATCATGCCCGTGCTGGACATCGCCGCCACCGTCAACATGGCGCTCTCCCGCAACGGCTGCGTGATGGACCGCAAGCTCTGCGAGATCATCTCCAAGAACTGGATCTTCCCGAATCCCTTTGCGCCCGGCGAGGCCGAGGATTCCGTGAAGGCCAAGAAGGCCGCCTTCAAGGAGGCCGGCATGGAGTACACGATCAAGCTGATCGACGAGTACCGCGCCTGCGGCATCGACGGCATCCACCTCTACGCGCTGAACAAGTGGGAGGACGTGACCCGTCTGGTCAAGGAATCCGGCATCAAAGACATCATCTGAGTTTGAAGCGGAGTTTTGAAGTGAGCAGACTTCCCCGGCGAGGCAATCGTCGGGGAAGCGATAGGAGCGAGCGATGACACACACCATAGCGGTCGCCGGAAAGGGCGGCGTCGGCAAGACGACCACCTGCGGCATGATGATCGAATACCTGTGCAAGAAGGGCGACGGCCCCATCCTGGTGGTGGACGCCGACGCGAATTCGAACCTGAACGAGGTGCTGGGCGTGGAGGTCGAGGCCACGCTGGGCGACATCCGCGAGGAGATCGCCCGGGCGGAGATGGCCAGCGAAAACCCGATCCCGCTGGGCATGTCCAAGGCGGACTACGCGGAGATGAAGTTCGAATCGGCCCTGGTCGAGGAGGACGACTTCGACATGCTCGTCATGGGCCGCACCCAGGGCAAGGGCTGCTACTGCTACGTGAACGGCCTGCTGCAGACCCAGATGGCCAAGTATTACGGCAACTACCGCTACATGGTGATCGACAACGAGGCGGGGCTCGAGCACGTGAGCCGCGGGATTCTGCCCCACGTCGATACGATGCTGCTCATCAGCGACTGCTCCCGGCGGGGCATTCAGGCGGCGGCGCGCATCGCGGAAATGGTGCGCGACCTGGAGCTGAAGCCCGGCCAGATGAAGCTGATCGTCAACCGCGCGCCCGGCGGCGAGCTGAACGCGGCGGTTCTCGAAGAGATCGAGCGCCACGGCCTGGATCTGGTCGGCGTTCTTCCGCAGGACGAGACCGTATACGAGTACGACTGCGAGGGGAAGCCCAGCGCCAAGGTCCCCGAGACCAACCCGGTCAAGACCGCGCTGCGCGAGATCATGGCAAAATTGGGACTGTAAGACTTGAGTGAGACTTTAGAACTAGGGGGATACGATTATGGCTTTCAATCCGAAGAAGCAGGCGTTCAACGCTTCCATCAACGCCGTCACGCTCGGCGCGGGTGAGAAGAGCACTGTGATCGGCGGCGAGAATACGCTTCCGTTCTACACCTTCGACGCTCCCATGGCCAACAGCCCGAAGATCGCGCTGGAGATCAGCGACGACGGCATGGCCTCCCTCCAGATGCCCGGTATGAAGGCCGCCTTCGAGGGCTGCGCCTCCGTCGTCGACATGGTGAAGAAGGCCGAGGAGCTGCACGGCATTTCCGCGATCTGCCTCCACTTCGAGGGCGCGGACCCGAACGGCGAGAACAAGTCCGTCGAAGAGTGCGTGGCGCTTGCGAAGGAGGTCGCGGAGGCGACCGCCCTGCCCATCATCATCATGGGCTGCAAGAACATCGAAAAGGACGCCGAGATCTTCAACAAGTGCTCCGAGGCGCTGCAGGGCAAGAACATCGTGGTCCTGTCCGCGCGCGAGGAGGACTACAAGTCCGTCGGCGCTTCCGCCGGCATGGCCTACAACCAGAAGGTCGGCGCGGAGTCCGCGGTGGACATCAACCTGGCCAAGCAGCTCAACGTGCTCCTTTGCCAGCTGGGCGTGCCCGCGCAGAGCATCGTGATGAACCTCGGTTCCTCCTGCGTCGGCTACGGCTATGAGTACCTCTCTTCCACGCTGGATCGCGTCAAGGCGGCGGCGCTCGCCCAGAACGACCAGCAGCTTCAGATGCCCATCGTGACGCCGGTCTCCACCGAGACCTGGAACGTCAAGGAGGCCATGGTCTCCGAGGAGGAGGTCCCGGAGTGGGGCAGCCTCGAGGAGCGCGGCATCGAAATGGAGATCGCCACGGCGGCGGCCTGCCTGACCGGCGGAAGCGATCTCGTGATCATGAAGCATCCTGCGGCGATCGAGACGATCGCGAAGTTCATCGACAGCCTGATGTAAGCTGGGAAGGGAGAGAAACACAATGGCACTCACTGGCATTCAGATTTTCAAACTGTCTCCGAAAAAGAACTGTAAGGAATGCGGCAGCCCCACCTGCATGGCCTTCTGCATGAAGGTCGCTCAGGGCGCTGTGCCGATGGACAAGTGCCCCTACTGGTCCGAGGAGGCCAAGGCCACGCTGTCCGAATCCACCGCTCCGCTGATGAAGACCATCGAGGTCGGCACCGGCTCCAACGCCCACAAGCTGGGCGGCGAGACCGTGCTCTTCCGCCATGAGAAGACGCTGGTCAACCGCAACCTCTACGCCGCCACGATCTGCTCCTGCATGGACGAGGCCGACATCGACGCCGCCATCGCCTCCATGAAGAAGATCGACTACGAGCGCATCGGCGAGCGCGAGTACGTGGAGTTCCTGTTCGTCAACTACGCGGGCAACGGCGCGGACAAGTACGTCGCCGTCGTGAAGAAGGCCGCCGAGGCCGACCGCGCCATCATCCTGAACTGCTCTGACGCGGAGGCCGCCAAGGCGGCGCTCGAGGTCTGCAAGGCCGGCAAGCCCATCCTCAACGGCGCCAACAAGGACAACGCCGCCGAGATGAGCGCCATCGCCACCGCCGCGGGCGTGACCCTGGGCGTGGGTGGCGCGAGCATCGAGGAGATCTACGACACCGTCAAGGCGCTCGAGGCCGCGGGCAACAAGAACCTGGTCATCGACGTGACCGGCGCGGACGCCAAGGAGACCCTGAAGAACGCCGTGCTGGTGCGCCGCACCAACCTGAAGGATCAGGATCGCTCCATGGGCTATCCGTCCATCGTCAACCTGGAGAAGGTCGCCCCCGGCGATCTGCACATGCAGACCGCGCTGGCCGCGATGTTCACGCTGCGCTACGGCTCCATCATCGTGATGGGCGCGCCGACCTACGCCGAGGCCCTGGCCCTCTACGGCCTGCGCCAGAACATCTACACCGACCCGCAGAAGCCGATGAAGGTCGAGCCGGGCATCTACGCCCTCAACGGCGCGGACGAGAACTCCGTCTGCTCGCTGACCGTCGACTTCGCGCTGACCTACTTCCTGGTCTCCGGCGAGTACGAGCGCTCGAAGGCTCCGGTCAACCTGCTCATCACCGACGCCAGCGGCATGTCCGTGTTGACGGCCTGGGCGGCGGGCAAGTTCTCCGCGGGCACCATCAAGAAGTTCTTCGACGAGTACGACATCGAGAACAAGGTCAAGTCCCGCACGCTGATCATCCCCGGCAAGGTGGCGGTCATGAAGGGCGAGATCGAGGCCAAGCTGCCCGGCTGGAACGTGGTCGTCGGCCCGATGGAGGCCGTCCAGCTGGTGAAGTTCATCAAGGACTACGTCTAACCCCAACGAAAAGCCGGGCGATCCCGCCCGGCTTCATCCAGTATGACAAACGATAAGGAGTGAGGAACTATGGCAAAGTTTATCACCATCGGTGAGCGCATCCACTGCATCGCCCCCTCGATCCGCAAGGCCATGGCCGAGCGCGACCCCGCCCCGATCCTGCAGCGCGCCGAGGAGCAGCTCAAGGCTGGCGCGACCTACCTGGATGTGAACATTGGCCCCGCCGAGAACGGCGGCGAAGAGCTGATGCAGTGGGCCGTGAAGCTCCTGCAGGAGAACTTCGACAACGTGCCGCTGGCGCTGGACACCGCGAACCGCAAGGCCATCGAGGCCGGCATTCAGGTGTACAACCGCTCCAAGGGCAAGCCGATCGTCAATTCCGCCGACGCGGGCAGCCGCATTGAGAACATCGACCTGGCCGCCGCCAACGACGCCATCGTCATCGCGCTGTGCTCCGCCGACGGCATCGCCGCCGACAACGACGAGCGCATGATGCACATGTCCACGATGCTCGAGCGCGGCCTGGAGCACGGCATGGAGGCCGAGGATCTGTGGTTCGATCCGCTGTTCCTGGTCATCAAGGGCATGCAGGACAAGCAGATGGAGGTTCTGGAGGCCATCAAGATGTTCAGTGACAACGGCCTGAATTCCACCGGCGGCCTGTCCAACAACTCCAACGGCATGCCGAAGCACATCCGTCCGATCATGGACGCCACGATGGTGGCCATGGCGATGATGTGCGGCATGACCAGCGCGATCGTCAATCCCTGCGACCTGCGCCTGATGGAGACCATCAAGTCCGCCGACATCATTCGCAACAACACCCTCTACGCCGACTCCTACCTCGAGATCTAGCCGGCGGGGCCGGCGGCCATCTGCTGCCGCGCAGGAGCGACGGACTTCCGGGCCCATAGATCCGAGGCCCGGAAGTCCTGCGGTGCGTTTCTGATGGAGGCTTAGTATGAAGCGACGAAATCCAGCGCCATAGATTCGAGCGCTGGATTTCTGCGTTTTGGAACGGAACGTAGCGGCTAAAGCGCGGCAGCAGAAGGGAGAATCCAAGGAACCTCAGGTTCCTTGGCAGAGATTCTTAAGGGACAGCGTCCCTTAAGCAGGTCTGGACAGAGTCCAGCGGGTCTGGGCGGAGCCCAGCGGGTCCGGGCGGAGCCCGGCGTTCTCCCAGCGGCCCGCGGTATCAAACCAAAGCCAGGGCCATTCGTACAATCGTCCCATCGCCACCATACCGCGGGCCGCCGATGCGCCTTTTGAAATGGGAAGCTGTGCTTCCCATTTCAAAACAGCAAACGCAACCTCCCGCATCACCCCGCTATAACACTTCCTTAATTCCCTCGCATGTTCTCGCACTCTTCCGCAATCGCGAATCCTTTCCCACGCGATACCTCCACACCCTTTCATTCCCCCTCGCGCCCCGTCGCCATGTTATTCTCCATCCCAAAGCGAATTTGTTCAAAGACTCAAAATACATGCCGTAGATTTAGATGCTTCGCGATGAATTTTAATGAAAGGGGCAAAAATCTATTGAATTCGCGGCGGATGTATGCTATAATCATGAAGTACAATGCTTGACCGCACGCAAAGGAGGAATGCCGTCATGAAGACGATCAAGGATAAGCAGTTGCTCGTGGGCGCAGACTTCGCGGGCTATCCGCTGAAGGAGGCCGTGTGCGCGCACCTGCGCGCCAAGGGCTGGACGATCACCGACGTGGGCGTCACCGATCCCAACGTGGACGACACCGAGAACATGTTCCACCGCGTGGGCCTGCGCGTGGGCGCGAAGATCAGCGAGGGCGAGTTCGAGCGCGCACTGATCTTCTGCGGCACCGGCATGGGCATCCACATCGCGGCCAGCAAGTGCCCCGGCGTGCACGCGGGCGTGGTGGAGTCGGTTCCGGCTGCGCTGCGCGCCATCACCGGCAACGGCGTAAACGTCCTGGCCATGGGCGCGTTCTACGTGGCCCCGCAGATGGGCTGCGACATCGCCGACGCCTACCTGGGCGCGGAGCTCGGCACCGGCTACGAGTGGTGGAAGAACTTCTACGAGTTCCATAAGCTCGCCATCGACGAGCTCAACGCCTTCGACTATGAGACCTATAAGAAGAATGGCTTCAAGCTGGAGCACTTGGGCGACTACCCGCTCTCGCTGGAGACCAAGGACGACCTGCACTTCCAGCTTCGCGGAGACGACTGAATCACAAAACATCCAAGGGAATTCGAATTTCCAATCGAGCTTTGCTCCCATCGGGAGTGAATAAATAATAAGGAGGATACACCACATGAAGAAGTTTCTTGCTCTGGTTCTGGCGGCGCTGATGCTGCTGTCCTGCGCCGCGATGGCGGAGGGCTACGAGATCGTCGTCGTGCCGAAGGACGCTTCCAACCCCTGGTTCGTCCGCATGGAGACCGGCGTCAACGAGTACGCCGCCGCCCACACCGAGGACACCATCTATCAGAAGGGCACCCCGGAGATCGACCCCACCCTGCAGTCCCAGCTGGTCATGGACCTGGTTGCCCAGGGCGTGGACGCCATCTGCGTGGTTCCGGTCGACCTGGAGTCCATCGAGCCGGCCCTGAAGGCCGCCCGTGACGCCGGCATCGTCGTCATCGCCCACGAGGGCGCTGGCCTGGAGAACGTGGACTACGACATCGAGGCCTTCAACAACGAGCTCTACGGCGCGTTCATCATGGACAACCTGGCCCACGCGATGGGCGAGGAGGGCATCTATACCACGATGGTCGCCGACCTGACCAACGGCTCCCACAACGAGTGGGCGGACGGCGGCGTCAAGCATCAGCAGGAGGCCTATCCGAACATGACCCTGCTGGAGGCCGAGCCTCGCGTCGAGTCCCACGACAACGGCGACACCGCCTATCAGGTGGCCAAGGAGCTGTTCAAGAAGTATCCCGATCTGAAGGGCATCATGGGCACCTCCTCCTACGACGCCCCCGGCGTCGCCCGCGCCATCGAGGAGCTGGGCCTCTCCGGCAAGGTGTTCACCGCCGGCACCGGCATGCCGGCCGACAACGCCGAGCTGCTCAAGTCCGGCGCCATCCAGTACCTGACGCTGTGGGATCCCGCGGTCGCCGGCGAGGCGATGGTCGTCCTCGCGCAGAAGGTGCTCAACGGCGAGGAAATCGCCGCTCCGCTGGATCTGGGCCTCGAAGGCTATGAGGCGGTTCAGTTCAAGGAGGGCTCCGACAAGGTGCTCGAGGGCACCGGCTGGTTCACCATCAGCGCGGAGAACGTGGATTCCTTCGGCTTCTAATTTCCGATTCTACAAATTGCGGGGAGTCGCGAGGCTCCCCGCATGCTGTATAGGCAACACCGGCCAAAAGAGGTGGTCGGCAGGCGGAAAAGGCATCGCCTGATGTGCCGCCGATTTGTGCGGGGGTGCCTATACTGATTCCAGGGCGGCCCGTCCGCCGTAAGGAGGCGCAAAGCCATGTCCGACTACCTGCTCAAGGCCGTGGACATCAACAAGTCGTTCGCCGGCGTCAAGGCGCTGCAGGGCGTGTCGCTCGAGATCAAGCCGGGCGAGATCCACTGCCTCGCCGGGGAGAACGGCTGCGGCAAGTCCACGCTGATCAAGGTCATCTCCGGCGTCTACCAGCCGGATTCCGGCTACATCGAATTCGATGGGAAGCGGTACTCCCAGATCACGCCGCTGGGCGCCATCGCCATGGGCATCCAGGTCATCTATCAGGACTTCTCCATCTTCCCGAACCTGACGGTGATGGAGAATCTGGCGTTCAACACCGAGCTGGCCGCGGGCCACAAGCTCGTCAACAGGAAGCGCATGCGCAAGATCGCCGAGGAGGCGCTCTCCAAGATCAACTTCGACATGGAGCTCGACCGGCTGGTCGGCTCGCTCACCGTGGCGGAGAAGCAGATGGTTGCCATCTGCCGCGCGCTGATGTTCAACGCCAAGCTCATCATCATGGACGAGCCGACGACGGCGCTCACGAAGAAGGAGGTCAGCGCGCTCTTCGAGATCATATTGAAATTGAAGGCCCAGGGCATCGCGATCCTCTTCGTCAGCCACAAGCTCAACGAGGTATTCGAAATTTCGGAGCGCTTCACCATCTTCCGCAGCGGCAAGCTGATCGTCACCGGCGACACCAGGGAGCTGGACGACAAGAAGTTCTCCTTCTATATGACCGGCCGCGAATTCGAGAACGAGAAGTTCAAGCCCAGCTTCGAGAGCCAGGGCAACGTGCTCGAGGTGAAGAACCTGAGCCTGACCGGCGCGTTCGAGGACATCTCCTTCGGGCTGCGCCGGGGCGAGATTCTGGGCATCACGGGCCTGCTGGACTCCGGGCGAACCGAGCTGGCGCTGGCGCTGTTCGGCATCCGCCAGGCCACCGGGGGGCAGATCTTGAAGGACGGCAGCGCCGTGACCATCAAAAGCCCCCGGGACGCCATCGCCTGCGGCATCGGCTTCGTGCCGGAGGACCGCCTGAGCGAGGGCCTGTTCCTGCCGCGCTCCATCGGCGACAACATCATCATATCGGAGATCGACCGGCTGACGAAGGGCCCGAGCGTGCTCGACCGCAAGGCCTGCCAGGCGGAGATCGACAAGTGGGTCAGGGAGCTCGCCATCGCCACGCCCGACCCCAACAACGCAAGCTCCACGCTCTCCGGCGGCAACCAGCAGCGCATCGTGCTGGCCAAGTGGCTGGCCTGCAAGCCGGACATACTGATCCTCAACGGCCCGACCGTGGGCGTGGATATCGGCTCCAAGCACGACATCCACAAGATCCTGCAGCGGCTCGCGGATCAGGGCATGGCGGTCATCATCATATCGGACGACCTGCCCGAGGTGTTGGAGAACTGCTCCGATCTGATCGTGATGAAGGGCGGGCGCATCGTCGCCACGCTCGATCCCGGCGAGACCGACGAGAACACCGTGCTCTCGCACATGATGTAAAGGAGGGCTGCGCATGGATCTGAAAAAGACAGTCCGGAAGCTCACCGGGCGAAGCGAATTTTACATCCTGCTGGTGTTCATCGCGCTGTGCCTGCTGATCGAGGTGCGCTCGCACCAGTTCTTCACGCCGAACAACATCGTCGATTTGCTGAGCGCGCTGGTCGTGCCGGGCATATTCGCCATCGGCGAGTTCATGGTCATCGTGTCCGGTGGCTTCGACGTATCCTTCCCGGCGCTGGCGTCGCTGACGGGCTTCGCCGTGACGAAGCTGCTGCTCAACATGGACTACCAGGGCGGCGTCTGGCTGCCGATCCTGATGACGCTGGCCATCGGCGGATTGCTGGGCGCGTTCAACGGGCTGTTCATCGGCTACTTTGAATTGCCCGCGATGATCGTGACGCTCGGCTCGTCCAGCGTGTTCAAGGGCTTCATGCAGGGCACGCTGAACTCCAAGCAGCTCGCCACCATCCCGGTGGGGATGCGCAACTTCGGCACCTCCGCGCTCTTCGTGGCGCAGAATAAGCAGAGCGGCCTGACCTCCCGAATGCCCACGACGTTCATCGCATTGGTGGTCGTGCTGGTGTTGGCCTGGTTCCTGCTCAACCGGACGATGTTCGGCCGCGGCATCTACGCCAGCGGCGGCAACGCGGTGTCGGCCCACCGCGCCGGCTTCAACGTCAAGCGCACGCGCTTTTTGATGTTCGTGTTCGTGGGCATGATCTCCGCGCTGGCGGGCATGTGCCGCGTGTGCATGATGCAGCAGATGCACCCCACCAACATGCTGGGCATGGAGATGAACATCATCGCCGGCGTGGTGCTGGGCGGCACGGCCATCGTGGGCGGCAGCGGCACGCTGTTCGGCTGTATGCTGGGCACGGCGCTGATCGTGGTCGTCGAGAATTCGATGATACTGATCGGCATCCCGACCGTCTGGAAGGACGTGTTCGTGGGCGCGCTGATCGTGCTGGGCACCGGCCTCTCGGCGATGCAGGTCACCCGCGCGCAGAAGGCCAGCCTCCGCAACGTGCGAAAGGAGGCGGCGAAATGAACGCGGTGAAGCGCATCTATCAGAGGGACCGCCACATCTTCCGGCTGATCGTGATGATCGTCGCGTGGATGATCTTCATGGCGATCACCCGCTTCGACAAGTTCTACACCGTGGTCAACTTCCAGACCATGGCGGGCCAATTCCCGGAGTTCGGGCTGATGTCCCTGGGCGCGATGCTGTGCATGATCACCGGCGGCATCGACCTGTCCTCCGTGGGCATCGCCAACGTGACCTCGATCCTGCTGGCGCTGTTCATGAACGCCCAGGCGGCCAAGAGCGAGAGCGGCGACATCTCCGTCGCGATGATCGCGCTGGTGTTCGTGATGGCGGTGTGCATCGGCCTGGTCTGCGGCTCGATCAACGGCCTGCTGATCTCGAAGGTCAAGATTCCGCCGATCCTGGCGACGCTGGGCATCAACCAGCTGCTCACCGGCGTGTGCATGGTCGTCACCGGCGGCAACGCCGTCAGCGGCCTGCCCGCGGCCTACTCCGCCTCGATCAACAACAAGATACTGAAGGTCGTTCCGGGCAAGCGCGGCACGATGCAGGGCCTGATTCCGGTGCAGCTGCTCTTCTTCGTGGTCGCGGCGCTGCTGGTTTGGTTCTTGCTGATGCGCACCAGCTACGGCAAGAAGCTCTACATGATGGGTACCAGCGAGAACGTGGCCCGCTTCTCCGGCGTGAAGGTCGATCGTATGCTGATCAAGACCTACGCGCTCTCGGGCATGCTGGCGGCGATGGGCGGCATGATCATGCTGGCCAACTACAACTCCGCACGCTCGGACTACGGCAACGTCTACACGCTGCAATGCATACTGATCGTGGTGCTGGGCGGCGTCGATCCCAAGGGTGGCCGGGGCAAGATCTCCGGCGTGCTGCTGGCCATCGTGCTGCTGCGCCTGCTGGAGACGGGCATCAACCGCTTCCCGCAGATCTCCAGCTACTACATCACGCTGATCTGGGGCGCGGTGTTGCTGCTGGTCATGGTGCTGAACTACTTCGAGGATCATCCCATCGTCAAGCGCAAATGACGCAAACTGCCCCGAAGCTTTGCTTCGGGGCGATTGCTTTTTGCGTGCAAATGTGATATAGTGTTTGTGACTCCAAAGAAAGCGGGGGAGAGAGAATATGCGAATCATCGAAGCCGCGAAGGTGACGGAGGTCGTCCGCCGCCTTTGCATCGACGCGAACTGCCACCTGCCCGGGGACGTGAAGGCGCGCATCGAGGGCTGCCGCGCCTGCGAGACCTTCCCGGTGGCCCAGGGCGTGCTGGATCAGATCATCGAAAACTACGGCATCGCCGATGCCAACGACGTGCCCATCTGCCAGGACACCGGCCTGGCCTGCGTGTTCGTGGAGATCGGCCAGGATGTGCACGTGGAGGGCAACCTGGCTGAGGCCATCGACGAGGGCGTGCGCCAGGGCTACGCCGACGGCTACCTGCGCAAGAGCGTGGTGCGCGACCCCATCGACCGCGTGAACACCGGCGACAACACCCCGGCGATGATCTACTACGACATCGTGCCGGGCGACAAATTGAAGATCACCGTGGCCCCCAAGGGCGCGGGCAGCGAGAACATGAGCCGCATCAAGATGCTCAAGCCCTCCGACGGGCTCCAGGGCGTGAAGGACTTCGTGCTCCAGTGCGTGGAGGAGGCCGGCCCGAATCCCTGCCCGCCCATCGTCGTGGGCGTGGGCGTGGGCGGCACCTTCGACAAGGCCGCCTACCTGGCCAAGAAGGCGTTGGTTCGTCCGCTGGATGCGCCCAACCCCGATCCCTTCTGGGCGGCGCTGGAGGACGAGCTGCTGGAGAAGATCAACGCGCTGGGCATCGGCCCCCAGGGCATGGGCGGCCGCACCACGGCGCTGGCCGTGCGCATCGAAAAGATGCCGGCGCACATCGCGTCGCTGCCGGTGGCGGTCAACATCAACTGCCACGTGACCCGCCACGAGACGGAGGTGATCTGAGATGGCGAAGAAGATTCAGTTGCCGCTGACCCACGAGATGGCCCGCGAGCTGCGCTCCGGCGAGAGCTGCCTGCTGAGCGGCGTGATCTACACCGCTCGCGACGCCGCCCACAAGCGCCTCTGCGAGCTGGTGGCCCAGGGCAAGGAACTGCCCATCGACATCCAGGACGCGACGATCTACTTCGTCGGCCCGACGCCCGCGAAACCCGGCCAGGCCATCGGCTCCGCCGGCCCCACGACCTCCTACCGCATGGACGCCTATTCGCCCACGCTGATCTCCATCGGCCAGACCGGCATGATCGGCAAGGGCAAGCGCAGCGATGAGGTGGTGGACGCCATGAAGCAGTACGGCGCGGTGTACTTCGGCGCCATCGGCGGCTGCGGCGCGCTGCTGAGCAAGTGCATCAAGAAGGCCGAGCTCGTGGCCTACGAGGATCTGGGTGCGGAGGCCATCCGCAGGCTCGAGGTGGAGGACTTCCCGGTGGTCGTCATCATCGACAGCGAGGGGAACAACCTCTACGAGACGGGCCGCAAGGAGTATCTCGAAAGCATCCAATAAGCAAAGGAATCGCCGGTCGGGGGATCGAACGATCCCCCGATCTTTCTGCGCAAGGGGAGAATTGCATTGTCCGCAAACGGGAAAATCACGCTGTCCATGCTGATCTTCGGCACCATCGGGCTGTTCCGGCGCTGGATCGACCTGCCGTCGAGCTTCGTGGCGATGGCGCGCGGCGCGATCGGCATGGCCTTTCTGCTGCTGGTGCTGCGCTTCAGGGGGCGAAGGCTCGACCGCGCGGCCATCCGGAGAAACCTTCCGCTGCTGATCCCGTCCGGCGCGGCGCTGGGCATCAACTGGATCCTGCTCTTCGAGGCGTACAACTACACCTCCGTCGCCACGGCCACGCTGTGCTACTACTTCGCGCCGATGCTGATCGTGCTGGCCTCGCCCCTCGTGCTGCGCGAGAAGTTGACCGCGCGGAAGCTGGGCTGCGTGTTCGCGGCGCTGATCGGCATGGTGTTCGTCTCCGGCGTGCTGGACGCGGGCTTCACCGGCGCGGCGGAGCTGAAGGGCGTGGCGCTGGGGCTGTGCGCGGCGGTGTTCTACGCCGTCGTGGTGCTGCTCAACAAGCACCTGGGCGGGCTGGACGGCTACGACCGCACGATACTGCAGCTGGGCATCTCGTCCGTCGTGCTGCTGCCCTACGTGCTGCTGACCGAGCCGGTGGCGCAGCTGCACTATGCGCCCGCGTCGCTGGCGCTATTGCTGGTGGTGGGCGTGGTGCACACCGGCCTGGCCTACGCGCTCTACTTCGGCTCGCTGGCGGAGGTCAAGGCCCAGACCGCCGCGATCCTGAGCTACATCGACCCGGTGGTGGCGGTGCTGCTCTCGGCGCTTCTGCTGCACGAGCGCATGGGGTTCACCGGCGCGGCAGGCGCGGTGCTGGTGATCGGCGCGGCGGTGTTCAGCGAGCTCGGCGGGGGTGGAGAGCGGAATGACGAATAAAACAGACTGAAGTATGGAATGCTCGGGCGCCACTTTGAGGATTCCAGCATAGAAGAGAGCGGACCGGATGCACGCGCACATCCGGTCCGCTCTCGCTGTGCCTCGCCGTGGGCTCAGCGCTTTTCCTTCCTGCGAATTGAACCTCGGTCTGTATTCTTGCGGTTGCCGCGCTCCTGGGGCCTGCGCGCCTCCTCCCTTCGGCGGATCGGCGCGCGCTCGGGCTTGCGGTCGCGGCTCTTTGAAATCTCGAAGCGGCTCAGATCGCTCCCGTCCAGCAGCCGCGCCTTCGCCTCGGCGGAGATGCGCAGCTTGCCCCGGCGGGCGGGCTCCATTGAAACAGACTTCGGTATGAAGCTGGGCTGTCGCGCATCCGACCGCGCGTCCCTGCGGCGCTCCTGGCGCGATGCGCCGGGCATCTTCTCCCGCAGCAGGCGCACGGTGCAGGGGTGGCCGTTGATCTTCAGGTTGCGCAGCCTGCGGGCCACGTACTCGGCCCGGTTGGCGGGAATACCGACCATAGTATGTTCATCGTAGATCTCGATCTTGCCGATCTCCCGGCCGGGGATGTCCGCGGCGGAGGCGATGGCGCTGACAATGTGGTTGGGCGCGACGCCCTGGCTCCGGCCGACGCCCAGCATCAGCTTGCGCCAGGCGCCGCCCTCGACGCTTCGGCGCTCGAATTCGATGTCGGTCAGCGACAATTCTTCCTTCCCGAAGGCCAGCTGCATCGCGGCAGCGGCGAGCATCTGGAGATCGCAGCCATCCTCCATCAGCGCGCTCGCCATGTCCTGCCAGTCCTGGGCGACGCCCTCGGTCACGGCGTCCATCAGCGCCTGGCGCTGGCGCGCGCGCTGCTTCTCACGAAGTTCCGCCACCCTGGGAATCGGCGCCTCCGCGATCTCGGACTTCGCCATCCGGGCCAGGGCGCGAATCTGGTACAGCTGCCGCCGCCCGGAGCAAATGGTCAGCGCGGTGCCCTCCCTGCCGGCGCGGCCGGTGCGGCCGATGCGGTGGATGTAGTACTCGTCGTGGTTGGGCACGTCGTAGTTGATGACGTAGTCGATGCCCTCCACGTCGATGCCCCGCGCCGCCACGTCCGTGGCGACCAGTATGGGCATTCTGGCGGACTTGAACGCCTCCATCACCCGCGTGCGCTGGGACTGGTTCAGATCCCCGTGCAGCGCCTCCGCGGCGAAGCCGTTCCTGCTCAGGTATTGGGTGACCTCCTCCACCATGAGCTTCGTATTGCAGAAGATCATGCACAGCCGCGGCTCCCGGGCGTGCAGGATCAGGTTCAGCGCGTCCAGCTTGCGGCCCATGGGCACGTCCACGTACTCCTGGCGGATGTTCTCCAGCGTCACCTGCTCCCGGTTGATCTCGATGATGTGCGGCTCGCGCAGGTATTCCTCGGTCAGCTCCAGGATCGGCGCGGGCATCGTGGCGGAGAAGAGCAGCGTCTGGCGCGCCTCCGGCACGTCCTTCAGTATCGTCTCGATGTCCTCCCGGAAGCCCATGGAGAGCATCTCGTCTGCCTCGTCGAGCACCACGAGCTTTACGCTTGCCAGCGAAAGCGTGCCCCGGCGCATGTGGTCCATCACGCGCCCGGGCGTGCCGATCACCAGGTTGCAGCGGCGCAGCTGGGCGATCTGCCGCTCCATCGGCGCGCCGCCGTAGACCTCGGTCACCCACACGTTTCGCATGAAGCGTGTGAGCTTGCGGATCTCGTCGCCGCCCTGCTGGGCGAGCTCGCGGGTGGGGCAGAGGATCAGCACCTGCACGCTGGGCTCGGCCTCGTCCCGGTCGATGGTCTCCACGGCGGGGATGGCGAAGGCCAGCGTCTTGCCGGTGCCGGTCTGGGAACGGCCGATCAGATCGCGGCCTTCGCGAATGACGGGGATGGCCTCGGCCTGAATGTCCGTGGCGCACTCGAAGCCCAGCTCGTCGATGGCGCGCTGCATCTCGGGAATCAGGCACAATTCGGAAAATCTTAATTCACTCATATCCCCATATTAGCGCAGGGGCGGCGCGACCGGCTATCCGCGGGGAGTTAAACCAAGGTGAAGCTTTGCGCATTGTATCCCCGGAAGCGATTGACAGGCGGTGTCCGCAAAGCTATACTGGAAGGGAAGGAGGATGGATCGAGCATGATACGCAACGTTGTGTTTGACATGGGGAACGTGCTGATTCGCTTCGCACCGGAGCACTTTGTCGACCGGCTGGGGCTCCAGAGCGCGGAGGACGCGGCGCTGCTGCTGAAGCGGGTGTTTCGCGGCGTGGATTGGTCGATGCTCGACTGGGGCGCGCTGGATGAGGCCGAGCTGGAGGCCCGTGTGCTGCCGGAGCTTCCGGAGCGCCTGCACGAGTCCGCCCGGGCGCTGATCTATCGCTGGGATGAGCCCATCGAGCCCATCCCCGGCATGGAGGCGCTGGTGCGCGACTGCAAGGCCGCCGGGCTGGGCGTTTATCTGCTCTCCAACGCCAGCGCCCGGCTGTTTGACTACTGGCCGCGCGTGCCGGGCAGCGAATGCTTCGACGGCCTGGTGGTCTCCGCGCCGCTGCGGATGATCAAGCCCATGCCGGAGATCTACGGTCACCTGTTGCGCAGGTACGCCCTGCGCGCGGGGGAGTGCCTGTTCGTGGACGACGCGGCGGTGAACGTCTCCGGCGCGATGCTGGTGGGGATGCGGGGCCTGCTCTTCGAGGGCGATGCCGGGGCCGCGCGCCGGGCGATCTTCGGCTAGGCGGGAGGCGATGGCGATGACGCGGCGGCGGTGGGGGCTCATCGCGGCGGTGGCGCCGCTGGCGCTGATCGGCTGCGTGCTGGCGGCGTTCATACTCTTCGCCGGGCTGAACTTCGACCGGCTGGAGGCGGAGACCGCCGTGCTCTGCGAGGGCCGGTCGATGTTCGAGGGCCGGAGCGCGCAGCAGGGCGCCAAGCCGGGGGACGCGGACGCGCCCGCGGTGCTGTCCGTCGCGCTGGGGGAGGAGTTCGCCGAGGCGCGCAGCGCCTGCTTCTATTCCACGTTCCAGACCGTGCGCGTTTCCCTGGACGGGGTAGAGCTCTACCGCTTCGACAAGCCGCCGGGGGAGCGCATGATGCGCGCCGCGCCGAGCTACTGGAACGTGGTCGACATTCCCGGGGGCAGTCGGGGCGCGACGCTGGAGATCGAGCTGACCTCGCCCTACCGGCAGTACGCGAGCGTGCTGCCCGAGGTTCGCTGCGGCACGCGCGCGCAGATCGAGCGCTACGTGGCGTTCAAGACGCTGCCGCGCTTCGCCGTGGCGCTAGCGATCCTGTTCGTGGGCGTGATCTTTGGCATCGTGGCGGTGGTGATGCGCTACTACCTGGAGCGCCACACCGGCCTGTACGCGCTGAGCCTGTTCATCGTGATGCTGGCCGTGTTCCTGCTGGCTCAGCAGACCACGATCCTGCTGGAATTTGACCGGAACGTCTCCTACATCCTGATTCAGAACGCGGCGTTCATGCTGTGCCCGATGCTGTACACGCTCTACCAGATTCGCGTAAACTCCGGCTGGCGCAGGAAGGTTTCGCGGGCGCTGTTCTGGCTGAGCGCGGCCAACGCGGCGCTGATTACTGCGCTGCAGCTCGCCGGCATCCGGGATATGCCCCAGGTGATGGGCCTGACCGGCGCGCTGTCGGCGCTGGTGATCGGCTACGCCTTCGTGCTGGAGCTGCTGCGGCGGCGGAGGCTCCTGGTCTGCGCCTACGCGCTGCTGATGATCTATGCGCCGCTGCGCTACTACTTCACCGACGACATCACCTGGCTGGTGTACGCGGGCATATTCGGCTATCTGTACGTGCTGCTCTACCGGGTGATTTCCTCGGTGGTGAAGGCCCAGGCGAAGCAGATTCGCCTGCGGGCCGCGCTGGAGGTATCGAAGAGCGAGATCGCGGCCATCCAGATCACCAGTCACTTCTTCTATCACACGCTGGATGCCATCCGCGCGCTGATTCGCCTGGATGCCGATCAGGCGTACAAGATGACCGGCGACTTCGCCAAGTACGTGCGCCACCGGGTGGACGGCGTGGAGCGCATGCGGGAGCCGGTGCCCTTCGCCCGGGAGCTTCGGGCAATCCGCGCCTACGTGGACATCAAGCGGGCGCAGCTGGGCGGGCGCTTCGCGATGGAGTACGATATCGAGGCCGAGGACTTCGAGATCCTGCCGCTGACGGTACAGCCGCTGGTGGAGAACGCCGTGGTGCACGCGGCGCAGCGCCGCAGCGACGGCGGCCTGGTGCGGCTCAGCTGCCGGGAGACGCAGGACGGCTACCACATCGAGGTGGCGGACAACGGGCCGGATCCCGGCGCGGAGCCGCCGCCGGAGGGCGGCTCGGACAAGCGCTCCACGGCCATCCGCAACGTCAATACCCGACTGGAATTCTGCGGCATCGCGCCGGTGCGGCTGGAGCGGAACGCGCTCGGCGGCATGACCGCCAGCCTGGATATGCCCAAGAACCTTGCGTGGAGGGAGGAAGCGCTGTGAACGTGATCCTGGTGGACGACGAGCCGCTGTCGCTGGAGCTGTTCAAGATCGAGTGCGGCAACATGCCTGGCTTCGAGGTGGCCGGACTGTTCGACAATCCGACCTCCGCCCTGGACTACGCGGCGTCCAATCCTGTGGACTTCGCGCTGCTGGACATCAACATGCCGGGCATGAGCGGCATCGAGCTGGCCAGAAGGCTGCGCGCTGCGCGGCCGGGGATGGTCGTCATCTTCGTGACGGCCCATCCGGAGTACGCCGCCGACGCGCTGCAGGCCAAGGCCGACTTTGTGGTGTTCAAGCCCTACGAGCGCGAGGACATACTCGACGCCCTGGAGCGCGCGCGCCTGCTGAGCGGGCGGCAGCGGAAGCGCGTCCGCTTCCGCACCTTCGGCCACTTCGATATGTTTGTGGACGGGCAGCTGGTGCGCTTTCGCTCTGCCAAGGCGAAGGAGCTGCTGGCGCTGTGCGTCAGCCGCCTGGGCGGCGAGGTGACCATCCACGAGATGGTGGATGTGCTCTGGCCCGGCGCGGGCGACCAGGGCATGGGCTACCGCACCACGATCAAGGCGCTCACGGACGCGCTGAAGGCGTGCGGCGCGGAGAAGATATTGAAACGCCGCAGGAGCGTGCTGGCCGTGGACGCGGAGGCGTTCGATTGCGACCTCTGCGACTTCAAGGCGGGCAAGCCGGAGGCCGTGAGCGCCTACCACGGCAAGTTTCTGGAGCAGTACGCCTGGGCCAGGCCGATGGCCGCGGAGCTGGACGCGGAGCGCGGCTAGGCGGGAGAGGAGCGAAGCGCTTCGGCGCGATGGCCCGCCCCTCTCCCGCGCCGGGCAGCATGCCGGTGTTTCGAATCGCGGCGCGAAGAAATGCGCCCCCAAAATCTCTTGGGGGCGCATTTCAGATCACTGACAAACCCTGCAATCAAAAGAGGGAGCAGGGTTTGCTGAACGATAGAAGGA
>CANQGC010000020.1 GCA_947600345.1 uncultured Clostridia bacterium | reverse complement strand
GGAAACGATGCCTCAGGCGCGGCCCAGATACTCGCCGCCGTCGCGGGTGTCGATCTTCAGCTTGTCGCCCACGTTGATGAACAGCGGCACCTGCAGCACGAAGCCGGTCTCCAGCGTGGCGGGCTTGAAGGTGTTGGTCGCCGTGTCGCCCTTGAAGCCGGGCTCGGTGTCGGTGACCTCCAGCTCCACGAAGTTCGGCGCCTGCACGGAGAAGGCGCTGCCCTTGAAGAAGCGCACGGTCACGGTGGTGTTCTCCTTCACGAAGGGGATGGCGTCCTCCACCTGGTCGTGGGTCAGCGGCAGCTGCTCGAAGGTCTCCTGGTCCATGAAGTAGTAGAACTCGCCATCGTTGTAGAGATATTCCATCTCCTTGGTCTCGATGTAGGCGCGGGTGAACTTCTCCGTGGGGTTGAAGGTGCGCTCGATCACGGCGCCGGTGACGATGTTCTTCAGCTTCGTGCGCACGAACGCCGCGCCCTTGCCGGGCTTGACGTGCAGGAAGGACACGACCGTCCAGATGCCGTTGTCCCACTCAAAGGTGACGCCGTTTCTGAAATCGCTTGCGTTGATCATGGGGAAATTGCCTCCTCACTTAGTATGTGTCGTTTACAGCTCGATGAACTGCTTCGGCGCGGTCACCGGATCGAGGTACCCGTCCGCGGTCAGTATCGCTGTGTCCTCAATCCGGCAGCCGCCGAGACCGGGGATATACACGCCGGGCTCGATCGTGATCGCGTGGCCGGGCAGTAGCGCGGTCTTCGATCCCGAGGCGACCCGGGGCTGTTCATGGATGTAGAGCCCGACGCCGTGCCCCAGGCTGTGCCCGAAGGCGCCGGGATGGCGCGCGTCGATCATGTCCCTGGCGATTCGGTCGATGTCCGCGCAGATGGCGCCGGGCCTCAGCGCCGAGAGCGCCGCTAGGTGGGCTTCGAGGACCAGATCGTAGATCTCGCGCAGCTCCGGCCGGACGCGGCCGAAGGCCACGGTGCGGGTCAGATCGGAACAATAGCCGCCGACCTTCGCGCCGAAGTCCAGCGTGAGCAGGTCGCCCGGCTGTATTATATAATCGGAAGGAATCGCGTGGGGAAGGGAGCCGTTGGCGCCCGCCGCCGCGATGGTATCGAAGGCGTTCGCCTCGCTGCCCAGGGAGAGCATCTCGTAGTCCAGCAGGATCTGCACCTGCTTCTCCGTCATGCCGGGATGGATGCGCTCCAGGATGTTGACGAAGGCGCGGCTGGCGATCTCGCAGGCGCGGGAGATGCACTCGATCTCGCCCGCGTCCTTGATCTCACGAAGCTTTTCCACCGCGCCGCCCAGGCTTCGAAGCTCCACGAAGGGTACGGCCCTGCGCAGCGCCTCGTGATCGTCGTAGCTGAGGAAGTCGCTCTCCACGGCCAGCGTGCGCACGCCGCAGGCGTCGGTCAGCTCCCGCACGCGCTCCCGCTCCCGGCACTCCGCCGTGGTCTGCGCGACGGGCAGGCCGGGGGCCTGGCGCTGTGCCTGCTCCACGTAGCGGAAGTCGGTGACGATCGCCGTCTCCCTCCGGCAGATGAACGCGCATCCCTCGCCGGTGTAGCCCGTGAGGTAGCGAACGTTCTCCGGCCGGTGCACCAGCGCGGCGTCGAGACCCCGCGCTTCCAGGACCTCCAGCAGCCGCTCGCACCGCGTCATAAGCCCGCCTCCTCATAATAGGACACTTAATTATACCACAGTTTTCAGCGAATTTCCATAGCTGGACAACGCTTTTTACCCTTTCCGCAAAATTTTATATTCCCCCAGTATCCAATCCATCCCTTTGGAACAAACGAAGACCTCCGCCCCTCGAATCTATGGGGGCGGAGGTCGTGCCAAGCACAGGGAAAACTGGCGGAGAAGAAACGCAGGACTTTTGCCCCTCGGATTTATGGGGGCAAAAGTCCGTCACTCCAACGCGGCAGCATATGGCAGCCGGCACTGCCGGCCAAAGGCCTGCGGGTTCAAACCAGGTAGACCCCGCGGCGCGCGCCAACTTCCGCTTATTGCTGCTGCCTTCCGGCCCTGACAAGATTCACAGCATGGCGCCGCACGGGACCCAGTCATCATCACCCGCAGACATCATCAACTATATCACAAACCGCCGGGTTTGGCAAGCCCTTTTTTGTGCAAAAATCGTCCGGAGCGCGCTTTGTTTCAAGTTTGGGTAAGGGTCAAACGATTTGCCCAAAGCGCAATGTCTCCGTTTTGTGAACAATGTTAAGCTTCCGCTCCGGCATTTACCATTCCGTCATATTCTGCATCAAATAGGGCGGGTTGGTGCAAATTGATCGTAAAATGACGGTGAGAGGGCTTGACTTTGCAAGTTTGGCGGCATACAATGCACATGTCCCGCGGGAGAGCGCCGAAAGCGCGAACCTCCGGGGCGAAACCGGGCCTCCGGTTTCCGCCGAACTTGTTGAAAAGGAGTTCACTCGGAAAGGAAGGTAGAACATGCTGAAAATTATGAAGATCAACAACGTCGAAAGCTTTATGGAGAAGGTCCGCGATTGCCAGGGCGAGGTCAACCTCCACCTGCCGGACGGCTCCGTCTGCGATCTCAAGAGCGACAACACCGCCGCCCAGATCCTCACCATGCTCCACTCCATCGACCATGAGCTCGATATCAGCCTGACCGATCCCCGCGATTGCGTGCCGATCATGCGCTTCATGATGTGCGCCGCCGCGTAACAGCGCGGCTCCAGGCGTCACATCCGGGGCATCGCCCCACATTATTAATCATTGCTTCAGAGTGCTTTCAACGAGTGCGGTAACATTTCAGAACCGGAGCGAAATCCGCTCCTGACGCGGCCCCCGAAGGAATTCGGGGGCTTGTTTTGTCCCGCGGCGCCTGCTCAGGAGCGGGGCAGGGGCGAAGGCGCCGCCCGGCGCGCGCGACCATTTACGCTCTAAAACCGTCGATTCACGCAAAACGCTTGCCTGGGCATCCAGCGTTGTGCTAGGCTTATAATGCAACGATCTTTGCAACCGCGCCCTCTCCCGGCGGCGCGGCAATTTGGAACGAGCGGTCGTGAGGTAGAAATGCGCAAAGAAATCTTGATCATCGACGGCGGCGAGGGGGCCGCGCTGGAGCAGGCGCTGCGCTCGTCCGGCTACGGCTGCGCGCGCGCCACCGCACAGGAGGCCCTGCCCGCGGCGCTGAGCGGGCGCTTCGGCCTGGCGCTGATGAGCGCCGAGCTTCCGGGCGTGCGCGCGGCGGAGCTCGTATCCCTGCTGCGCGCGAAGGGGCAGCTGCCGGTGCTGGTGATCGCCCCCGCGGGCGCTCGGGACAGCCTGGTGGAGCTGCTCAACGCCGGGGCGGAGGACTACCTGACGCGGCCCTTCGAGCTGCGGGAGCTGGCCGGGCGCATCGACATACTGCTGCTGCGCTTCGGCGAGACGCAGCCGAGGGGCGTGCTGTGCCACAAGTCGCTGACGCTCGATCCCGATTCCTTCGGCGTGCGCCTCTGCGGCGCGCCCGTGAAGCTCACCAAGCAGGAGTTCAAGATCCTGGAGCTGATGCTCATGTCCCTGCCGGGGCGGGTGTTCTCCAAGCAGGATTTCTTCGATTACGCCTGGGAGCGCGGATACATGGGCATCGACAAGACCATCAACGTGCACATCTGCAACATCCGGAGGAAGCTCGGGGAGATCACCCAGGAGCCCTACATCGAGACCATCTGGGGCCTGGGATTCCGTTTGGTCTGATTCCCGGGAAAAATTCGGGCAGGCAGCGGGAAAATCTCGCGCAGAGTCCGGGAGATTCAATAATTCTTTACACATGCTGTGTATAATGGAAGCGGCGCGCGGATGGGCCGCGCGGAGGGAATTGCCGTCCGGGCCGGAGATCATTTTACGCCAAACGGATTGACAATGCCGGTGATTCGCCGGATAATGTAGTTGCATGTACAATGGAGCGGCAGCGCCGTCCGTTGACATAACCATCGTATTGAGAAGGGAGCACACTCTACTATGAAGAAGATTCTTGCTTTGTTGCTGGGCCTCACCCTGCTGCTGACGGGCCTTGCCTTCGCCGAGGAGGCGGCCGGGGGGGAGGAGCACACGCCCGTCGTGATCCTCTACGCCAACGACATTCACTGCGGCATCAAGGACAACGTGGGCTACGCCGGAGTCGCGGGCTACCGCAAGGCCTACGAAGAGGCGGGGTATGATACGCTGCTGGTGGACAACGGAGACGCCATCCAGGGCGACCTGGTGGGCACGCTCTCCAAGGGCGAGGCGATCATCGACATCATGAACGAGCTGGACTACAGCGTCGCCATCCCCGGCAACCACGAGTTCGACTACGGCATGGACCAGTTCATGGCGCTGGCGGAGAAGGCGGAGTTCCCCTACATCTCCTCGAACTTCAAGCGCATCGACGGGACGCCCGTGTTTCCGACCTACCTGGTGCTCGAGGCCGGCGGCTGGAAGCTGGGCTTCGTGGCGGCCACCACGCCGGATACCTTCACCTCCTCCACGCCGACCTACTTCCAGGACGGCGAGGGCAACTACATCTACAGCTTCTGCGAGGGCGACGACGGCGCGAACCTCTACGCCGCCGTGCAGGAGGCCGTGGACGCGGTTCGCGCCGAGGGCGTGGATAAGGTCATACTGCTCAGCCATCTGGGCGTGACCGCGGACGGCTCGGAGCTGCCCTATACCTCCAGCTCCGTGATCACCCACACCACCGGCATCGACGCCGTGCTCGATGGCCACTCCCACACCGTGATGGAGGGCGAGACCGTCAAGAACGCCAACGGCGAGGACGTGATCCTGACCCAGACCGGCACGAAGCTGGATAACCTGGGCTCGCTGGTCATTAATCCCGACGGCTCGATGGAGACTGAGCTGCACCGCGAGCACACCTTCATGAAGGACGCGGACACGGAGGCGTTCATCGCATCCATCGAGGCCGAGAACGCGGAGATCCTCAACGAGGTCGTCGCCTCCACCGAGGTGAAGCTGACCACCACCGACCCGACCGCCACCGCCGAGGATGGCAGTCCGCTGCGCATCATCCGCAGCCAGGAGACCAACCTGGGCGACCTGTGCGCCGACGCCTACCGGACGCTGCTGGATGCCGACATCGGCTTCGTCAACGGCGGCGGCATCCGCGCCGACATCGAGGCGGGCGACATCACCTACGCCGACATCATTTCCGTGCATCCCTTCGGCAACATGGCCTGCAAGATTGAGGTCACCGGCCAGCAGATTCTGGACGCCCTGGAGATGGGCGCCTGCGAGCTGCCCGCAGAAAACGGCGGCTTCATCCAGGTTTCCGGCCTGACCTACGAGATCGACATGAGCGTGACGCCCAGCGTCGTGATCGACGACAAGGGCAGCTTCGTGGAAGTCACCGGCGACCGCAGGGTCAAGAACGTGACCGTCGGCGGCGAGCCCATCGACCCGGAGAAGACCTACTCGCTGGCCAGCCACAACTACTGGCTGAAGTCCGGCGGCGACGGCATGAGCATGTTCCCGGGCAGCCCGGTGCTGCTGGACGACGTGCTGATCGACAACCAGGTGCTGATCAACTACATTGTGGACGAGCTCGGCGGCGTGGTCGGCGAGGAGTACGCCGATCCCTACGGCCAGGGCCGCATCGTCATCAACGAGTGAACGCTCGGGCGGAGGCTTCCTTCGCCCGAAACCATTTGCATCCGGGTCCGGCCGCGCCGGCCGCGCCGGACCGGACGCTTTCACCCGGAGCAATCATCGAAATGAAACAGGAGGAAGGCAAGTATGAAGATCAATTGCACTCGCAGCGACAACAAGCTCACGATGGCCCTGGAGGGCAGGCTGGATACCACGACCGCGCCCCAGCTGGAGGCGCAGCTGCAGAAGGAGCTGCCGGAGACGGCGGAGCTGACGCTGGACTTCGGCGCGCTGGAGTACATCTCTTCGGCCGGGCTGCGCGTGCTGCTGATGGCCCAGAAGGTCATGAACAAGCAGGGAAGCATGGTCGTGCGCAATGTAAACGACACCATCGCCGAGGTCTTTGAGATCACCGGCTTCTCCGATATCCTCACCATCGAATGACCGCCTGACAGGGGATTTTGAGCGCATGCTGGACTTTTATCTGAAGCTTTTGCTGATGGTGATCCCCACGGTCGCGGTGTCGGCGCTGCTGTACCTGGCGGAGCGGCGCACCGCGCTGGGGAAGCGGAGCTACTGGACGCGGCAGTGGGTCGCGGGGCTCGCGTTCGCGGGCCTGGCGGTGCTGGGCACGGAGCTGGGCATGACCATCAACGGCGCGACTATGAACGTGCGCAACGCCGCGCCGCTGTGCGCGGGGTTGATCTTCGGCGCGCCCGCGGGCATCATCGCCGGCGTCATCGGCGGCGTGGAGCGCTACTTCGCCGTCTACTGGGGCGCGGGCGCGTTCACCCAGCTGGCATGCTCCATCTCCACGGTGGTGGCGGGCCTGCTGGGCGCGGCGCTGCGGCGCTTCATGTTCGACGACAAGAAGCCGCCCTGCGTCTACGGCCTGGCCGCGGGCATCGTGGCGGAGGTCTTCGACATGCTCATGGTCTTCCTGGTGCGCATGGACGCTACGCGGGAGGGCTTTGCCGTCGTGGAAATTTGCTCCGCGCCGATGATTTCGATGAACGGCGTGGCGGTGATGCTGTCGCTGCTGGCGGTTTCGCTGCTGAGCGGCGAGCGCAAGCGGCGCGAGCACCGAAAGCACGTGCAGCAGATTTCGCAGACCTTCCAGAAGCGCCTGCTCAGCTGCGTGCTGCTGGCCTTCGTCGTCACCTGCGTGTTCACCTACGCGGTGCAGACGAAGATGAGCGAGAACGAGAGCGAGAGCCTGCTCTCGCTCAACATCGACGACGTGCGAGAGGACATCACCGACGCCTCGGACGAGAACCTGCTCGCGCTCACCCGGGAGGTGGCGAATCAGCTCAACGGCGTCGAGCAGCTCGACAACGCGCTGCTGGATGAAATCGCCGAGGAGCGGGACCTGACCGAGATCGACGTGATCGGCCCCGACGGCATCGTCGAGTTCTGCACGAACCGGGACTTCATCGGCTTCGACATGGACTCCGGCGCGCAGTCGCGGGAATTTCTGGTGCTACTCGACGGCGAAAAGGAGTACGTGCAGGACTACCAGCCCGTCGCCAGCGATGCCTCCATCTCCCGCAAGTACGCGGGCGTGGCGCTGAATCGCGGCGGCTTCGTGCAGGTGGGCTACGACGCGCCGCACTTCCAGCGGGACATCGACTCCGCCGTGGTGGGCGCGACGCGCAACCGCCACGTGGGCGAGGAGGGCTTCCTCATCATCTGCGACAGCCGCTGGCTGATCGTCAGCGACCCCCACGACATGGAGGGCCAGAACCTCTTCGTCACCGGCATGTGGAACGCCGTGCAGAAGGCGCAGGAGGGCCAGCGCTTCCAGGCGAAGGTCTACGATACGGATTGCTACTGCATGTTTCGCCGGGCGGAGGGCTACTATATCATCGCGGCCATGCCCCACAGCGAGGCGGTGTTCTCCCGCAACGTTTCGGTGTACATCATGGTATACATGGAGGTGCTGATCTTCTCGGCGCTGTTCGTGGTGGTGTACTTCCTGGTGAAGCTGCGCATCGTGAACCAGATTCACAGCATCAACGGCACGCTCTCGCAGATCACCGGCGGCGATTTGAACGTCACGGTGAACGTGCGCTCTAACGAGGAGTTCGCCTCCCTGTCCGACGACATCAACTCCACGGTGGATACGCTCAAGCGCTACATCGCCGAGGCGGCGGCCCGCATCGACGAGGAGCTGGCCTTCGCCAAGCAGATTCAGCACTCGGCGCTGCCGAACCACTTCCCCCAGCGGCCGGAGATCGACGTCTGGGCGGGCATGCGCACGGCCAAGGAGGTCGGCGGCGACTTCTACGACGTCTATCCGCTGGGCGAGGACAGGGTCGCCTTCCTGGTGGCGGACGTTTCCGGCAAGGGCATCCCGGCGGCGCTGTTCATGATGACCAGCAAGGCGCTGATCAAGAGCCTGGCCGAGGGCGGCGCGGAGGCCAACGACGCCTTCACCCGCGCCAACCAGGAGCTGTGCGAGCACAACGAGGAGGGCATGTTCGTCACCGCCTGGATGGGCATACTGGACCTGAAGACCGGCCTGGTGCGCTTCGCCAACGCGGGCCACAACCCGCCGCTGGTGCGGGGGGAGAGCGGCGCCTTCGAGTATTTGAAGAGCCGCGCGGGCTTCGTGCTGGCGGGCATGGAGGGCATCCGCTACCGGATCAACGAGCTGCAGCTGCACCCCGGCGACGTGATCTACCTCTACACCGACGGCGTGACCGAGGCCACCGACGCCAACAGCGAGCTCTACGGCGAGCCGCGCCTGCGGGACTTCCTGAACGGCCACGGCGTGGAGAGCGCCGAGGGCGTGTGCCGCGCGGTGCTGGGCGACGTGGACGCCTTCGTGGGCGAAGCGCCGCAGTTTGACGATATCACCATGCTCTGCCTGCGCTATCGCGGCGGAGGGGAGGGAGGACTTGCCCATGACGCGTGAGATCACCGTGGCGGCGGCCATCGAGGGCATCGCGGCCGTGACGGACTTCGTGGACGAGCTGCTGGAGGCGGCGGACTGCCCGATGCGGGCGAAGATGCAGATTGACATCGCCATCGACGAGCTCTTCAGCAACATCGCCCACTACGCCTACGGCAGCGGCGGCGGCGACGTGACGCTCCGGGTGGAGATGGGGGAGCGCAGCGCGGAGCTGACCTTCATCGACCGGGGCGCGCCCTTCAATCCGCTGGAGCAGAAGGAGCCGGATGTGACGCTGCCGGCGGAGCAGCGGCAGATTGGCGGCCTGGGAATCCTGATGGTCAGGAAGAGCATGGACGAGCTCTCCTATGAATATGAGGGCGGCGAGAACCGCCTGCGGGTGGTGAAGCGCTGGTGAGCAGGGACATTCTGGACCGGGCGATCTGCTTCGCGGTGGAGGCCCACAGCGGCATGGTGCGCAAGCTGGGGAACTCGCCCTACATACTGCATCCGCTGGAGGCGGTGGCCATCGCGGGGACGCTCACGGAGGACAGGGAGATCCTCGCGGCGATGGTGCTGCACGACGTGGTGGAGGATACGAGCGCGACGCTGGCCGAGATCGAGGGGCGCTTCGGCCTCCGCGTCGCGGCGCTGGTGGGCAGCGAGACGGAGAACAAGCGCCGCGGGCAGTCGCCCAGCGCCACCTGGATGTTGCGCAAGGAGGAGTCGCTCCGGCGGCTCCGGGCGGCGGACGACATCGCCGTGAAGATTCTTTGGATGGGGGACAAGCTCTCCAACATCCGCTCAATCCACGCGGCGTTTTTGCGGGAGGGCCCCGCCATCTGGGAGCACTTCAACCAGAAGGACCCGGCGCGGCAGGCCTGGTACTACCGCAGCGTCGCCCGGGCGTTGCGCGATTTGGAGGACAGCTCCGCCTGGCGGGAGTACAACCGGAAGGTGGAGGAGGTCTTCGCCGGGGTGCCGGAGCTCGATGAAGGGGGAGGCGGCGCATGATACATACCAGTGCGCGCGCGGAAAGGGGGAAGCTGATCGTATCCCTGTGCGGCCGCGTGGATTCGAGCAACGCGAAGTGGGCGGAGGAGGAGATCCTCGCCATCCGGGAGGGAAATCCCGAGGGGCGGCTGATCCTCGATCTGGAGGAGCTGACCTTCATCTCCAGCGCCGGCCTGCGCGTGATTCTGCACCTGCGCAAGCGGGAGAAGGAGCTCGCGCTGATCAACGCCTCGCCGGATGTGTACGAGATCTTCGATATGACGGGCTTCACCGAGATGCTGCCCATATCGAAGGCGTACCGCCGCCTGAGCATGGACGGCTGCGAGGTCATCGGCGAGGGCGCGAACGGCAAGGTCTACCGGCTCGCCCCGGAGACCATCATCAAGGTATACCGCAATCCCGACAGCCTGCCGGACATCCAGCGGGAGCGGGAGCTGGCGCGCACGGCCTTCGTGCGCGGCGTGCCCACGGCCATCCCCTACGACGTGGTGCGCGTGAGACAGCTACGGCTCCGTGTTCGAGCTGCTGAACGCCAGGTCGCTGGCGAAGCTGATCGCGGAGGAGCCCGAGCGGCAGGATTACTGGGCGTCGGTGTACGTGGATCTGCTCAGGAAGATTCACGCCACCACCGTGGAACCCGGCATCATGCCCGACATGCGCGCGGTGGCGCTGGGCTGGGCGGAGTTCGTGGCGCCGTATCTTTCGGAGGTGGAGGCGCGAAAGCTGCACAATCTGCTCGAGGCCGTGCCGGAGGATCACCAAATGCTGCACGGCGACTACCACATCAAGAACGTGATGATTCAGGATGGCGAGGCGCTGCTGATCGACATGGATACGCTGTGCATGGGCCATCCGGTGTTTGAGTTCGCATCCATCTTCCTGGCCTACGAGGGCTTCTGCGAGCTGGACCACGGGGAGGCGATGCGCTTCCTGGGCATACCGTACGATGCGGCCCTGCGGCTCTGGAACGAGACGCTGCGGCTCAGCTTCGCGGACCGGAGCGCGGCGGAGATCGCCGCCATCGCCGACCGCGCGCGGGTCGTGGGCTACACGCGGCTGCTGCGTCGCACAGTTCGCCGGGACGGGGACAGCGAGCGCGGCCGGGCGCAGATCGCGCTGTGCAGGCAGCGGCTTTCGGAGCTGCTGGGCCGGGTGGACGCGCTGACATTCTGATTTCAAATTCTGATTTCTAAAGTGGCGAGAGGCCGGAGGACGGAGCACATGGAGAACAAGATTTTTCGACAGAAGAGCCTGGATCGGGTGTCGTCGCCGGAGCAGCTGAACGACACCATCAAGGTGACGGGGCCCGGCGTGTGGCTGCTGCTGGGCGCGATCGCCGCGCTGCTGGTGGGGGCGCTGATCTTCGCCGTGTTCGGGCGGCTGGAGACGAAGCTGAGCCTGCCCATCGTGGCGGGGGAGGGCGGCGCGGTCTGCTACGTGGGCGAGGACCGGGCGAGCGAGATCGAGCCGGGCATGGCCGTGGAGGCCGGCGGCGGGGAGTGCGCGGTTTCCTCCGTCGCGGCGCAGCCCGTGCGCGCGGAGAGCGTGCTGGACGACTACGCCATGCACCTGGGCGGCTTTGAGGCGGGCGACTGGGTCTACCCGGTGGCGCTCAGCGGCGAGCCGGGCGCGGGCGCGCGCGCGGCGAGCGTGACGCTGGAGAGCGTTTCCGCCATTTCCTTCATACTGAATTAGGGGTGCGGCAATGAGTAGACGCAAGAGCATGCCGCAGCCCGTGACGAAGGGCGCGGCAAAGGTGCCGGTGGTCATGCAGATGGAGGCGCTGGAGTGCGGCGCGGCGAGCCTCACGATGGTGCTGGCCTACTACGGCAAGTGGGTGCCGCTGGAGCAGGTGCGCGCCGACTGCGGCGTTTCCCGCGACGGATCGAACGCCCGCAACGTTCTGCGGGCGGCCAGGAGCTACGGCCTGGCGGCGAAGGGCTACCGCTTCGAGCCGGAGGATCTGCGCAAGAATGGCAGCTTCCCCTGCATCATCCACTGGAATTTCAACCACTTCGTGGTGCTGGACGGCTTCAAGGGCGACCGGGCGATCCTGAACGATCCGGCCCGGGGCACGGTGAGCGTGTCCATGGAGGTCTTCGACGAGAGCTTCACCGGCATCTGCCTGATGTTCGAGCCGGGGGAGGGCTTCGAGCCCGGCGGCAAGCCCAAGAGCGTGCTGGGCTTCGCGCGCGCCAGGTTGCAGGGCGCGAGCGGCGCGGTGGTGTTCGTGATGCTGACAACGCTGATCAGCGCTCTGATCGAGCTGATCTATCCGGCCTTCTCCCGCGTGTTCCTGGACCGGCTGCTGACCGGCAAAAATCCCGAATGGTTCTCGCCGTTTCTGATCCTGCTGACGGCCTTCTCCGTGCTGCAGATTGCGCTTACCTGGGTGCAGGAGAGCTGCTCTCTGCGCATCACGGGCAAGATGGCGGCGGTGGGCAACGCCACCTACCTGTGGAAGGTGCTGCACATGCCGATGGAGTTCTTCTCCCAGCGCATGGCGGGCGACATCCAGCAGCGCCAGGCCACCAACGCCGGCATCGCGGACAGCCTGGTCAACACGCTGGCGCCGCTGGCGCTCAAGGCGATGATGATGGTCTTCTACCTGGTGGTCATGATCCGCTACAGCTGGATACTGACGATGCTGGGCGTGGCGAGCATCGGCATCAACCTGCTCGTGTCCCGCTACATATCGAAGAAGCGCGTGAACATCACCCGCGTGCAGATGCGCGATTCGGGCAAGCTGGCATCGTCCACGATGGCGGGCATCGAGATGATCGAGACCATCAAGGCCGCCGGCGCGGAGAACGGCTACTTCGAGCGCTGGGCGGGCTACCAGGCCAGCGTGAACACCCAGCAGGTGCGCTTCGAGCGGCTGAACCAGTACCTGGGCCTGATTCCCCAGGCGGTCTCGATGCTGACGGACATGGCGGTGCTGGCGCTGGGCGTGCTGTTCGTGATCCAGGGGAGCTTCACCATCGGCATGGTGCTGGCCTTCCAGGGCTTTCTGACTTCGTTCACCAGCCCGGCACTGGAGCTGATCGACGCGGGCCAGACCATCCAGGAGATGCGCACCGAGATGGAGCGCGTTGAGGACGTGATGCAGTATCCCACCGACGTGAGCCTGGACGACGGCCCCGAGCCGGAGTCCTACGCCAAGCTCAGCGGATCGCTGGAGATGCGGCACGTGACCTTCGGCTACTCCAAGCTCGCCGAGCCGCTGATCGAGGACTTCAATCTGACGCTCAAGCCCGGCCAGCGCGTGGCCTTCGTCGGCGCGTCCGGCTGCGGAAAGAGCACGCTGTCGAAGCTCATCTCCGGGCTGTACAAGCCCTGGAGCGGCGAGATCCTGTTCGATGGCAAGCCCATTTCCGAGATCGACCGCAGCGTGTTCACCGGCTCGCTGGCCGTGGTGGACCAGGACGTGACGCTCTTCGAGGACACCATCGCCAACAACATCAAGATGTGGGACAGCTCCATCGAGGACTTTGAGATGATCCTGGCGGCGCGCGACGCCAGCCTGCACGAGGACATACTGCAGCGCGAGGGCGGCTACCAGCACAAGCTCATCGAGGGCGGCCGGGATTTCTCCGGCGGCCAGCGACAGCGCATGGAGATCGCCCGCGTGCTGGCGCAGGATCCGACCATCGTGATCCTGGACGAGGCGACCAGCGCGCTGGACGCCCGGACCGAGTACGACGTGGTGAAGTCCATCCGGGATCGCGGCGTGACCTGCGTGGTCGTGGCGCACCGGTTGAGCACCATCCGCGACTGCGACGAGATCATCGTGCTCGACCAGGGCAAGGTGGTGGAGCGCGGCACGCACAGCGAGCTCTACGCCAGGGGCGGCTACTACGCCGCGCTGGTTTCGAATGATTAGTGCGAATCTCGAATTAAAAATATCAAGTCGCACCTTCGGCTTTTCCGCCCTGGCTTTGCTTCGCTGCAGTCGACGTAGCGCTGCTACGCCTCCCTCCGCTCAGCTTTGCCGGGACAAAAAATCCTCAATGCTTTGTTGATATTTTGAATTGAGCTTCGCACAGGAGGTGACGCAGCTATGGGCTGGTTTGACGAGCAAATCCGGCAGCGCAGGCAGCGCGACCGGGAGGTGTTCGAGGAGGGCATGGCGGCCATCGCTGGGGCGGTGCTGGGGACGAAGCTGTCCGCGGCGCTCAACGACGACCGCCAGCGCGCCAAGGATGCCATCGACGAGATACTGAAGTTCTACCACGTAAAGTCCCGGGAGGTGCCCGACTCCATCCAGGACATAAACGACCAGCTGGAGTTCCTGCTGCGGCCCAACGGCATCATGCGGCGCTCGGTCAAGCTGGACAAGGGCTGGTACAAGGACGCCGTGGGCGCGATGCTGGGCACGCGCAAATCCGACGGCGCGGTGGTGGCGCTGATTCCCAGCGGCGTGAGCGGCTACAGCTGCTTCGATCCCGACAGCGGCGCGCGGGTGAAGATCAACGCCCGCAACGAGGACCAGTTCGACGCGGAGGCCATCGCCTTCTGCAAGCCGCTGCCGCTGAAGAAGATCGGCATCGCGGGGCTGCTCCGCTACATGATGGAGTCGCTGAGCATCGCGGACGTGTGGATGCTGGTGCTCTCCACGCTGGCGGTGTCGCTGGTGGGGCTGCTGCTGCCGAAGCTGAACCAGATTTTGTTCTCCACGGTGGTGGAGAGCGCGAGCGCCCGGATGCTGTTCGCGGTGATCTCGTTCATGGTCTGCGTTTCGCTGAGCTCGCTGCTGCTGTCGGCCGTGCGGGAGCTGGTGCTGTCGCGGATCGACACCCGGATCTCCACGTCGGTGGAGGCGGCCTCGATGATGCGGGTGCTGTCGCTGCCGGCGAGCTTCTTCAAGAAGTACGCCACGGGCGACCTGGCCTCGCGCACGATGAACATCCAGGCGCTGAGCAGCCTGCTGGTGTCGTCGCTGTGGTCCACGGGGCTGATGTCGCTGTTTTCGCTGATCTACATCGCGCAGATCTTCTCCTTCGCGCCGTCCCTGGCGGCGCCGGCGCTGCTGGTGATCGCGGTGACGCTGGCGCTTTCGCTGATCACGGCGGTGCTGCAGATGCGGCTGAGTCGACAGCAGATGGAGCAGAGCGCCAAGGAGAGCGGCCTCTCCTACGCGCTGATCACCGGCGTGCAGAAGATCAAGCTGGCGGGCGCAGAGCGCCGGGCCTTCGCCAAGTGGAGCAGGCTCTACGCCAGGCTGGCGGAGCTGCAGTACAGGCCGGACCCCATACTGCGCCTGAACGGCACGTTCAACCTGATGATCTCGCTGGCGGGCACGATACTGATCTACTTCGCGGCGGTGCGCGGCGGCGTGTCCGTCTCGGAGTACTACGCCTTCAACGCAGCCTACGCGACCGTCTCCGGCGCATTCATGTCCCTGGCGGGCATCGCCATGACGGTGGCGCAGATCAAGCCGATTCTGCACATGGCGAAGCCGATCCTGGACGAGGTTCCGGAGATCGCTGAGGAGAAGCAGGTGGTCGAGAAGCTCAACGGCTCGGTGGAGTTCAGCAACGTGAGCTTCCGCTACACCGAGGACATGCCCAACGTGGTGGACAATCTGTCGCTGAAGATTCGCCCCGGCCAGTACGTGGCCATCGTGGGCAAGACCGGCTGCGGAAAGAGCACGCTGATGCGGCTGCTGCTGGGCTTTGAGACGCCCCAGCGCGGCGCCATCTACTACGACGGCAAGGACATCAACAGCATCGATCTGAAGTCGCTGCGCCGCAAGATCGGCGTGGTGATGCAGGACGGCAAGCTCTTCTCCGGCGACATCTACTCCAACATCGTGATCTCCGCGCCGTGGCTGACGCTGGACGACGCCTGGGCAGCGGCGGAGATGGCGGGCGTCGCCGATGACATCCGGCGTATGCCCATGGGCATGAACACCTACATCACCGAGGGCAGCGGAGGCATCTCCGGCGGCCAGCGGCAGCGCTTGCTGATTGCCCGAGCCATCGCGCCGAAGCCGAAGATACTGATGTTCGACGAGGCCACCAGCGCGCTGGACAACATCACCCAGAGGGTCGTGTCCGAGTCGCTGGAGAAGCTCAAGTGCACGCGCATCGTGATCGCCCACCGGCTGAGCACGATCCGCCAGTGCGACCGCATCATCGTGCTGGAGGGCGGCCACATCATCGAGGACGGCACCTACGACGAACTGATCTCCCGGGGCGGCTTCTTCGCCGACCTGGTGGAGCGCCAGCGGCTGGACACCGGTGCGGATTGACGCTGTTGTACCCTGAGAGAGAGGGCGGCGACGCGGAGCCGCGCCTCTGACCTGGCGCGGAGAAGCTGACAGAGAGATATAAGGCACCCCCGCACAAATCGGCGGCACGTCAGGCGATGCCTTTTCCGCCATCTGCACTTGCAAATTTCTCGACTTGCAACCAGCAAGCCTGCGAAATTTGCAAGCACATCTGACGAAAAATTCATTCGCCTGCCGACCACCTCAATTGTGCGGTGCTGCCTTAAGGGACGAAAATCCAAAGAGGAGTGGAAACCATGAAGACAAACGTAATTCGGGTGGATAACGAGGGCAACGGCATGACCGAGGCGCTCAATGAGGTGGAGAAGTTCGCGGCGTACCAGTCGCTGGACGGGAAGCAGGCGCTTCGCCTGCGGCTGCTGGGCGAGGAGATGATGGGGCTGGTGCGTGGCATCGTGGGCCAGTTTGAGGCGGAGTTCTGGGCCGAGGGCGAGAACGGAAAGTGCGAGCTCTGGCTGGAGACGCATGTGCTGGCCGCCGGCGAAATGCGCGACGAGCTGCTCAAGCTCGCCACCGACGGCAGAAACTTCGCCGCCAGGGGCGTGATGGGCAAGGTGCGCTGCGTGCTGCAGTCCTTCCTGGTGAGCAACGCCGCCGCCAGCGAATACCTGGGCGGCATCGGCAGCGCGATGGCCTACGGCGACGTGCCCGGCTACGGCTTCGACCAGATGTGGTCGCTGTGCGCCTACCGCAACTGGGTGGGCAAGAGCATCGGCAGTGACGCCGAGGCCCGGGAGGACTGGGACGAGCTCGAGAAGTCCATCGTTGCCAAGCTCGCCGACGAGGTGCTCGTGGGCGTCTGCGGCCAGCGGGTGCAGCTGGTGATTCGCAAGGCGTTCTGATGCCGGGCGCAACCATAATGTTCTGAAAAATGAGGGAGACACATGGATATCGAATACCTGCTTCTGCTTCAGAACTTCCGCGTGGCCATCGGCGGCGCGCTCAACGGCTTCATGGAGTTCGTTACCAAGCTGGGCGACCCGAAGCTGGTGCCGCTGCTGCTGGGCCTGGTCTACTGGTGCCTGGATAAGAACGAGGGCATCTATCTGGCGCTGACCTTTTTCTCCAACCGCATCGTCAACGGCTTTCTGAAGATCACCGCCTGCGTCTACCGGCCCTGGATCCGCGACGCGCGCGTGATGCCCGTGGAGGCGGCCATGGCGGACGCCACCGGCTACTCCTTTCCCAGCGGCCACGCCGCCAACTCCACCAGCTTCTGGGGCGGACTGGCGGCGAAGAAGGAGAGGAACACCGCGCTGCGCGTGTTCTTCGTGCTGATGATCCTGGTCATCGCCTTCTCGCGCAACTACCTGGGCGTGCATACGCCCCAGGACGTGGGCGTGTCCATCATCGTGGGCGTGATCATGCTCTTCGTCTCCCGCAAGCTGCTGAAGCTGCTGGAGCGGAAGCCCGAGTGCGATAAGTACATACTGCTGGCCGGCGTGGCGCTGAGCGTCGTGCTGGTGCTCTATGCGCAGTTCAAGTCCTACCCGGTGGACTACGACGCCAGCGGCGCGGTGATCGTCGATCCCGCGAAGATGGCCATCGACTCCTATAAGAACGCCGGCATGGGCATGGGCTTCTTCCTGGGCTGGTTCCTGGAGCGGCGCTACATCCGCTTCTCCACCGGGGGCGTCTGGTGGGTGCGCGCGATCCGCTTCGCGATCCTCGCGGTGAGCTACGTGTACCTCAAGAAGCTGCTGGCGCTGGTGGTGGGCCTGTTCCTGACGGGTGGCCTGGCGAGCGCGCTGGAGGCCTTCGGCTACACGCTCTACCTGATGGCCGGAGCGCCGCTGCTGATCCGCCTGAGCGCTCCGTTGAACGCGAAGCTGAGCGGCGCGGCGAACTGAGCCCTGCGCCGGAATCGAATAAGGCTTTAGATCCACGCCCCGCGGAACCGCCGGTTCCGCGGGGCGCGGCGCATGCTCGGGAGCGGATTCCCCGGAGGGGAGGAGCGGAGCGTCATCCCACCAGCGGCCAGCAGTGCCAGAAGCGCGCCACGTTGCCGCCGATGCCCTTGCGCTCCGAGGCGGTCTCCGCGATCACCGGCAGCTTCGCCAGCGCCCGGCCGTTCAGCTCCACCCGCACGCAGCCGATCCGCTGGCCCACCGCCACTGGCGCCTGCACCGACTCCGGCAGCTCCGGCACGAGCCGCACCTGCTGCTCCTGCCCCTTGCCCACCAGCAGCGTCAGCTCCCCGTCCAGCGCCAGCTTCACGCCGTCGGGCCGCCCGCCCTCCACCGGCAGCACGCCGCGAATCCTCGTCCCCCGCTGCGCCACGGGGTAGAGCCGGTAGTTCGCGAAGCCGTAGTCCAGCATGTCCCCGGCCACGTCGAAGCGCGCCGCGCCGCTGTCCGCGCCCAGCACCACGGCGATCAGGCGCATGTCTCCGTGCTTGGCCGTGGCGGAGACGCAGTAGCCCGCCTCGTCCGTGGAGCCCGTCTTGCCGCCGTCGCAGCCGTCGTAGAGGCGCGTCAGCTTGTTCGTGTTGGTCAGCTGCGTCACCCGGCCATCGCCGTGGTCCACCTCGTCCAGCCAGACGGTGGAGTAGTCGAAGTAGCGCTCGTGGGCGAGCATCGCCATGGTCATGACCGCCACATCCCGGGCGGTGGTGTGCTGCCCCTCGGCGGGCAGGCCCGTGCAGTTGACGAAGTGGGTGTCCTCCATCCCCAACTCCGCCGCGCGCTCGTTCATGCGCTGCACGCAGAGCTCCTCGCTGCCGTACATCAGCTCCGCCAGCGCCACGCAGGCATCGTTGGCCGAACCCACGATGGTGCTCTTGAGCAGCACGTCCACGGTCTGCACCTCGCCGATGTCCAGCAATACCTGGGAGCCACCCATGCCGGCGGCGGACTCGGAGATCACCACATTCTCGTCCACGGAGATGCGGCCCTGCTCGATGGCCTCCAGCGTGAGCAGTATGGTCATCACCTTGGTGACCGACGCCACGGGCCGGGGCACATTGGCGTTCATCTCGAAGATTACCTGGCCGCTGCGGGGCTCGAGCAGCAGCGCGGCGGCGCAGTCGAGGGGGATGGGCGGGTTCTCCACCAGCGGGGCATCCGAGAGCTCCGGTATGGAATCCGAGGCCGAGGGAGCGCGCGTCGCCTGGGGCGCGGGCGTGGCGAATAGGTCGATCTCGCCCTCGCCGAGCGCGGGCGCGCAAATCAGGCAAAGCAGCAGGAGCGCTGCGCAGAGCTTCTTCAAGTTTCATACCCCCCGGTCGCGTTTTGCTCTATCATGTGCGCGCAGCCGGAGAAATAGAACCGCAGAAGCCCGCGGCAGCAGAAGGGAGAATCCAAGGAACCTCAGGTTCCTTGGCAGAGATTCTTAAGGGACAGAGTCCCTTAAGCA
>CANQGC010000019.1 GCA_947600345.1 uncultured Clostridia bacterium | reverse complement strand
CACTCGTTGGTGTCCAGCCCCTCGGGCTCCATAAAGATCGGGTGGCGCTCCTTGTCCTTGAAGCGCACGATCTTGTCTTCGATGGACGGGCAGTAGCGCGCGCCGGTGCCGTGGATCGTGCCGGAGTACATGGGCGCGCGATGCAAATTGTCCAGGATGATTTGGTGCGTCTCGGGCGTGGTGTAGGTCAGATAGCAGCGCGCGCGGTTTCGCAGCGGCGCTGGGTCGGTCAGGAACGAGAAGGGCACGATGGGGTCGTCGCCCTCCTGGGGCTCCATACGGCTAAAGTCGATGGTTCGCCCGTCCAGGCGGCAGGGCGTGCCGGTCTTGAAGCGGCGGATGGGGAAACCCAGGTCGATGAGGTTCTGCGTCAGCGCGTTCGCTGCCAGCAGCCCCTGCGGTCCGCCGTTCCAGCTGCACTCGCCGATGATGATGCGGGACTTCAGATACACCCCCGTGCAGACGATCACCGCCCGGCAGCCGATGCGCGCGCCGGTGGTGGTCTCCACGCCCACGACCCGGCCGTTCTCCACGAAGATCTGCCGCACCTCGGCCTGGCGCAGATCGAGCAATTCGCACTCGTCCACGGCCCGGCGCATGCGGCGCTGGTACGCCTTCTTGTCGGCCTGGGCGCGAAGGGAGTGTACCGCCGGGCCCTTGCCGGTGTTAAGCATCCGGCTCTGGATGAAGGTATCGTCGATAGCGCGGCCCATCTCGCCGCCCAGCGCGTCCAGCTCGCGCACGAGATGACCCTTCGCCGTGCCACCGATGGCGGGGTTGCAGGGCATCATGGCCAGGGCGTCCAGGTTCAGCGTGATCAGCAGCGTGCTTCTCCCCATCCGCGCGCAGGCCAGCGCGGCCTCGCATCCCGCGTGCCCCGCCCCGACGACCACAACCTCGTAAAACTCCCGAAACTCCATGCGCAACACCTTCCCTCAAGCTGCTTTCATTATACACGCACAAACCGCGCGAAGGATTAAGAATCAGGAATTTTTTGTCGCCAATAAACCAGAACGCCCATCCCTTCGGACAGGCGTGCAAGATGGGGTGCTTATTTTTCCCGCGCTTTTGCGATTGTATTTAATATTCTGAGGATTTCAATCATGTCTATCGATTGAATGGTTCCGATTTTCTTTTTGAATGTTGAGATATCCAATTCCATTATTTGTGAGAGACGCAGCGTTGTTGGAACGCTTAATCCTGCCGCCTTCCAATCTTGCAGAGGATATTCGTAGGGATAGTTTTCCCTCGGAGAGTGAGAGGTCATTTTTCCGACGATGTAATACTTGTCGCCTGTACCGATTACAAGCCCGGGCCGTATCTTTGAACCGATGCCTTCTTCGAAGGGCATATCCACCAACCAAATTTCCCATTCAATCGGCGTCATTCAACAAGGCCTCCCAGACAGAATCCTCACTCGGATCGTATTCATCCGCTGGAAGCGCATCGATAACAGGCAGGTCTTTGACGCGATCCATAATTCGATTCAATTTATTCTCGGGGCGCAAAAAGTAGCGCTCGATCAGATCAATTGGAATATGAACATTCTTTTCTCCTTCGACATATGTATCCTTCCACGGGGTTCCTTCCTGATGGGTCATATCCACCAAATCTTTTGCCTTGTAGGACCTATATTGTTCCCACACGTCCAGGACAAGCTCCATTTCTTTTGGAGATACACGAATGTCCGATATTCCAAGGGCCTTTGCCTCGTCGATGATTTTTTTGTGCTTTGTGTAGACAACGGCAACGACCGGCCCATGTTCCCACGCGTCGATCTTATTTTGAAAAAGAGGGCGGCCCAATTCTACCAGGGCATGGCCCTGTGCAAAATATAGCAGCTTGTTTAATCGCGTCTTTTCGATGAGCTTACCTTCGTCCCGTTGGGACAGATAAGCAAAAATGCGCGCGATCTCCTTCGCGTTAGCCATTATCCGCCACTCCTTCCATCTTACTATCCATTATCATTATATTTCGATTCTATCCTTTTGTCAATGGCGCACCTCCAAATCACACGCTTTAGGCAACACCGCACAGATAAGGTGGTCGGCAGGCGAATGAATTTTTCGTCAGATGTGCTTGCAAATTTCGCAGGCTTGCTGGTTGCAAGTCAAGAAATTTGCAAGTGCAGATGGCGGAAAAGGCATCGCCTGACGTGCCGCCGTTCTGTGCGGGGGTGCCTTTAATTCAAACGAAGCGGAACAAAGGTAGATATTTAGAATTCGCGCGGCAGATTAAGAAAGTGGAATATTTTGCGACAGGAGGGCGAATTCCCCGCCTTTGCGATTGACTTTTTTACAGCGCTTTGCTATAATCTTACCCAGTTTCAAACTTGGCATCAGGGGAAGAGGATCGCAATCCTCGCGCTCAGAGAGGCGCCGCTTGCTGCGAGGCGCTCGCGAATTGTGGATCATGCCAGCCCCGGGAGCTTCGGCTCAATGCTCCGCGCAGGAAATGGCGCGGCGGTCGCCCCGTTAGCGGCGTCAATGAGAGGGCGGGCTCGTCCCGTCAATCAGGGTGGTACCGCGAATCGCATCTTTTCGTCCTTGACTGGAAAGATGCTTCTATTTTTGGAGAAGATGCTTCTATATTTTGGAGGAGAGTGAATCGAGACTATGAACGCAAGCATCAAGACCGCGAACGACCTGCGGGCGCTGTTCCTCAAGTTCTTCGAGAGCAAGGGCCACGCGGAGATCCCCAGCGCCTCCGTCATCCCGGAGAACGATCCCACCGTGCTGTTCACCACCGCCGGCATGCACCCGCTGGTGCCCTACCTGATGGGCGAGAAGCACCCGATGGGCAAGCGGCTCGTGGACGTCCAGAAGTGCATCCGCACCGGCGACATCGACGACGTGGGCGACCCCAGCCACCTGACCTTCTTTGAGATGTTGGGCAACTGGTCGCTGGGCGACTACTTCAAGGCCGAGATGATTCCCTGGAGCTGGGAGTTCCTGACCAGCCCCGAGTGGCTGGGCCTCGACCCCGACAAGTTGGCCTTCACCGTGTTCGAGGGCGACGAGAACGCACCCCGCGACGAGGAGGCCGCGAACCTCTGGCGCGCCCAGGGCGTGAAGGACGACCACCTGTTCTACCTGCCCAAGAAGCACAACTGGTGGGGCCCCGCCGGCATCACCGGCCCCTGCGGCCCGGACTCCGAGATGTTCATCATCAAGGATCAGCCGCCCTGCGGCCCGGACTGCTCCCCCGCCTGCTCCTGCGGACGCTACCTCGAGATCTGGAACGACGTGTTCATGCAGTACGAGAAGAAGGCCGACGGAAGCTTCGTGCCGCTCCAGCAGAAGAACGTGGACACCGGCATGGGCCTGGAGCGCACCTTCTGCGTGCTGATGGGCGTCAATACCGTCTATGAGACCGAGATCTTCGCCGGCATCATCGGCAAGATCGAGGAGCTCTCCGGCAAGAAGTACGGCGAGAGCGAGGAGATCACCCGCTCGATCCGCATCATCTCCGACCACATGCGCACCGCCACCTTCATCATCGGCGACGACCGCGGCGTGACCCCGTCCAACGTGGACCAGGGCTACGTGCTGCGCCGCCTGATCCGCCGCGCCGTGCGCCACGGCATGAAGCTGGGCATGCCCGAGGGCTTCACCTGCGCCATCGCCCAGGTCATCATCGACCAGTACAAGGGCAACTATCCCGAGCTGGAGCGCAACGGCGCGCACATCCTGGAGCAGCTCAAGCTCGAGGAGGACCGCTTCCAGAGGACGCTGAAGAAGGGCCAGGCTGAGTTCGAGAAGGTCACCGGCAACATGGAGCGCAGGAAGAACGCCTTCGCGGGCCTCAAAGCAGACAAGACCGGCGAGGCTGCCGTGGCCGCTGCGCTGAAGGTGCTGCCGCCGAGCCCGGAGAACCTGCCCGTGATCGAGAAGGTCAAGGCCGGAACCATCTCCGACGCCGAGCTGGATTCCATGATCGCCGCCTGCGCGCAGATCGACGGCCGCAGCGCGTTCAAGCTCTACGACACCTACGGATTCCCCATCGAGATCACCTGCGAGATGGCCGCCGAGAAGGGCCTGACCGTGGATACCGACGGCTTCCAGGAGCGCTTCAAGAAGCACCAGGAGACCAGCCATGCCGGCGCGGAGCAGCGCTTCAAGGGCGGCTTGGCCGACCACTCCGAGCAGACCGCGAAGCTGCACACCGCCACGCACCTGCTGCAGGCGGCGCTGCGCAAGGTGCTGGGCCCGGAGGTCGCGCAGAAGGGCTCCAACATCACCGCCGAGCGCCTGCGCTTCGACTTCTCCTTCGGCCGCAAGATGACCGACGAGGAGAAGGCCGAGGTCGAGCGCCTGGTCAACTCCTACATCCAGGCCAAAGCGCCGATCATCTGCGAGGAGATGACCGTTGCCGAGGCCAAGGCCCAGGGCGCCATCGGCCTGTTCGAGTCGAAGTACGGCGAGCGCGTGAAGGTGTACACGATGGGCGAGTTCTCCAAGGAGATCTGCGGCGGCCCCCACGCCAGCAACACCGGCGACCTGGTCTCCTTTAAGATCAAGAAGGAGGAGGCCTCCTCCGCCGGCGTGCGCCGCATCAAGGCGACCATCGGCGAATAAGGCGCACGAAGCCATTTGGTGGCAAACTCCCGGTTCCTCCGTTGCGAGGGCCGGGAGTTTTTGCATGTTTCTTCCGCGCCTCCGTTGCGCAGGGAAATTCCGGCAGGGGCGGTTTGGAAGAGGAAATCCGCGAAAAGGGTCGAATTATAGGAATGGTATCTTAAAGGGACGCTGAACACAAATGCGGAATGATAAAGGAGGCGACGGATAATGAAAAAATCGTTGGCGATCCTGCTGGCTTTGGCCATGCTTTTGAGCACCTGCGCCTGGGCGGAGGGTGCGCGGCTGCGCCTGAAGGACATGCAAATCTACGAGGACGGCGAAGTGACCGCCGACCTGACGGGCTTCTGCGCGGAGCTGGCGGCGGCGACCATCGGCGAGGGCGATTCGGGCATTCGCCTGTATTGCAGCGAGGACGGGCGCGGGCTGCTCAACGTCACCTTCGGCGAGGCGGACGGCGAGACGGTATTTGGCTACGGCGCGGGCGACGGCTTCGAGAAGTGCTATCGCATTCCGGCCTCCGTGCCGCTGCACGATGCGATTGCCGGTCTGAATCTGACCCGGCGCGGGGACTGGTCGCTCGTCGATGCTTTGGCAGATGTGATTCCCGCGGACTGCCAGCGGGAGGGTGGTGTCGTCGACTACGGCGGCGAGGAATGCGAGGCGACGATGTTCGAGTTCAGCGAGGACTACGTGAATTCGCTGCTGCAATTCCTCTCGATGCTGGCGAGCTTCCAGCCGGACGTGCGGAAGGCGCTCAATGCCGCCGGGTTCGACAGCCTGATGGACGCGATCGGCACGGCGAATTTGCGCCTGAGCATTTTGGGCGAATTGTACCGGGGCGCGAACACGGACGCCGTGGATTTAACGGTCTCCGCACGCGTGCAGCAGTATCCCCTGGAGGTCGCGCTCTGCGTGGAGCATGCGCCCGTCGCGAACGGCCACGTATTCGGGGTGTCCGCGCGGATCGGTGCGGAGGGGGATGACGTCGCCTTTACCGCCGAGGTCGAGGCCGTCATGGACGGCGACGCAGCTTGGCTGCCGCTGGATGTGAGCGGGGCGGAGGAGCTGAATTCGTCGTTGACGGATGTGAGCGGGATTTTGAAGGAAATCTTGCAGGGGAAGGATGGGTTGATGAATGTTTTGGGCGAAGGGCTTGCGAATGGGCTGATGGGGGGTTAGCGGGCGAAGAAGATGTTGCCGTGGGAGAGGTCCTGCGGAATGTGCGTTTGCTGTTTTGATTTGGGAAGCGCAGCTTCCCAAATCAAAAGACGCTACGGCGGCCCGCGGTATGGTGGCGATGGGGAGATTGTTCGCTTTGCCGGGCTTTATATAGAAACCGCGGGCCGCTGGGGGTGACGCTGGGCTCCGCCCAGACCCGATTCGGGCGCTGCCCGGACCTGCTTAAGGGACTTTGTCCCTTAAGAATTCCTACCAAGGAACCTGAGGTTCCTTGGATTCTCCCTTCTGGGGTTACGGCGGATTTTGGGCGGACAGAACGAGGCCGGGGGTTGTTCCCCGGCCTCACTTGTCTGTCCTTGCGCTCACAGCAGCAGTATGCCCGCCTTGGCGCAGGCGTCCATGGTCTGCTGATCCCAGATGCTGGACTGCACCTCGCCGATGTGGGCGCAGCCGATCATCAGCATGCACAGGCGGCTCTGGCCGATGCCGCCGCCGATGGTCAGCGGCAGCTCGTTGTTGAGCAGCATCTGGTGGAACGGCAATTTCCTCCGATAGTCGCAGCCCGCCAGCGTCAGCTGCCTGTCCAGCGACTCCGCGTCCACGCGGATGCCCATGCTCGAAACCTCGAACGCCCGGCCCAGCACGTCGTTCCAGAACAGTATGTCGCCGTTCAGCTCCCAGTCGTCGTAGTCCGGCGCGCGGCCGTCGTGGGGCTTGCCCGACTTCAGCTTGCCGCCGATCTGCATGATCAGCGCCGTCTTGTGGTTCTCCAGGTACGCGCTCTCGCGATCCGAGGGCACGGGGATGTCGGGGTACATGTCCTCCAGCTCCTGGGTGGTGATGCAGCTCATATCGCGGCTGAGGTGCACGTCGATCGCGGGGAACTCCCGGCGCAGCCGGTCGCTCACGTCGCAGATGCACTCGACGATCTCCTGCGCCACGTTCTTCAGCGTGCCCAGGTTGCGCTCCCAGGGGCGGATGATCTTCTCCCAGTCCCACTGGTCCACGTAGACCGAGTGCAGGTTGTCCAGCGCCTCGTCCCGGCGGATGGCGTTCATGTCCGTGTAGATGCCCTTGCCCGGGCGGAAGTCGTAGCGCTTCAGGGCGTAGCGCTTCCACTTCGCCAGCGAGTGAACCACCTGGCCCTCCTCGCCGACGGCGGGCACGTCGAAGGACACCGGCCGCTCCACGCCGTTCAGGTCGTCGTTCAGGCCCGAGCTCTCCTTCACGAACAGCGGCGCGGACACTCGGCGCAGGTTCAGCGCGTGGCTGAGCTCCTGTTGGAAGTTGTGCTTGATGAACTCGATGGCCACCTGCATGTCGTAGACGTTCAGCGGGGTATGATAGCCCTGGGGGATGTAGATCTTGTTCATGGGCGCCTCCTTAAAAAATGCAGCGTTTTGGAAAATTATAGCGCCGCTGTGTGAAGTTTGCAAGGGGACGCCGTGCAGGATTTTTTGCGTGAATTGCAAATCGGAGCGGCATTTTGCAGGAATAGATAGCAAAAAGTGCATTCCAACCGGAAAATCGCCCGGAATATGCGCAAGCCTGCAATTCATGCACCGAAATATGCACAGAATCATAACACGGGCGCGTATGGACAAGGCCCGCAAATCGTTGTATACTGAATATTGCCTACTGATTGCATAATTACTCAATGGGGAGGAATTTTCAATGAGCATCAAGAACGCATATCTCCAGCAGCTGATGGAGACTGTCGAAAAGCGCAACGCCGGGGACGAGCAGTTCCTGATCACCGTCCGCAGCGTGCTCGAGTCCGTCGAGCCCGTGGTGGAGGCGCATCCCGAGTACATCGAGATGGGCGTGATGGATCTGTTCGTGGAGCCCGAGCGCGTGATCAAGTTCCGCGTGCCGTGGGTGGATGACAAGGGCAAGGTGCACGTCAACCGCGGCTACCGCGTGCAGAGCAACAGCGCCATCGGCCCGTACAAGGGCGGCCTGCGCCTGCATCCCTCCGTCACCGAGGACACCGTGAAGTTCCTGGCCTTCGAGCAGACGCTGAAGAACTCCCTGACCGGCCTGCCCATCGGCGGCGGCAAGGGCGGCAGCGACTTCGATCCCAAGGGCAAGAGCGACATGGAGGTCATGCGCTTCTGCCAGAGCTTCATGAACGAGCTCTACCGCCACATCGGTCCGGACTGCGACGTGCCCGCCGGCGACATCGGCGTGGGCGCCCGCGAGATCGGCTACCTCTACGGCCAGTACAAGAAGCTGACCGGCCAGTACTGCGGCGTGCTCACCGGCAAGGGCCTCAGCTACGGCGGAAGCCTGGCGCGCAAGGAAGCCACCGGCTACGGCCTGTGCTACTACACCGAGGAGATGCTCAAGTCCTTCGGTAAGTCCTTCCAGGGCCAGACCGTCGTGATCTCTGGCTCCGGCAACGTGGCGATCTACGCCTGCGAGAAGGCGACCCAGCTGGGCGCCAAGGTCGTGGCGATGTGCGATTCCAACGGCTACGTGTACGATCCAGACGGCATCGATCTGGACGCCGTGAAGCTGATCAAGGAAGTGCGCCGCGGCCGCATCAAGGAGTACGTGGCCGATCATCCGAAGGCCGAGTACCACGAGGGCTGCAAGGGCATCTGGACGGTCAAGTGCGACATCGCGCTGCCCTGCGCCACCCAGAACGAGCTGGACCTCGAGTCCGCCAAGGCGCTGATCGCCAACGGCTGCTTCTGCGTGTCCGAGGGCGCGAACATGCCCTGCACGATGGAGGCCATCGACGCGATCCTCTCCGCCGGCCTGTACTTCGGGCCCGCGAAGGCCGCGAACGCCGGCGGCGTGGCTACCTCCGCGCTGGAGATGAGCCAGAACTCCGAGCGCCTGAGCTGGAGCTTCGCCGAGGTGGACGCCAAGCTGAAGGACATCATGGTGAACATCTTCCACAACGTGGCCGACGCCGCGCAGGAGTATGACTTCGGCAATAACTTCGAGAAGGCAGCGAACGTCGCCGGCTTCCTGAAGGTCGCGGACGCCATGCTGGCCCAGGGTGTGTGCTGAGGCAGCGCCTAAACGCGGCAGCAGAAGGGAGAATCCAAGGAACCTCAGGTTCCTTGGCAGGAATTCTCAAGGGACAGAGTCCCTTGAGCGGGTCTGGGCAGCGCCCAGCGTAACCTCAGCGGCCCGCGCCAGAAGCCAAGCAGCGCAATGCGAACAAACGCGCCTGCGCAACCATGCGCGGGCCGCGGCGGCGAGTTTTTGAAATGGGAAGCCGGAAGGCTTCTCATTTCAAAAGAGTCCGCCACTAACTCTAATAACGTGCCGCGCGTCATCAACCATTGCGCGCGGTAAACGAACATCCGGCCCCACAGCACCGAGGGCCGGATGTCTTCGTCTATTGGCGGGCGCAGTTTCCCGCTCCCGGTGGCTCAAAGGGCGGATAAGTCCGTGCGCTGCGAAAGGTTCTCTTCAAACGATAGCGCCAGCGCCATCTCCAATAGCTCCCTCGCATAGGCGAGGTTGTTGATCCTGTGCAACTCCATTCCCAGGATTTCATCCGCCGAACAGTTCAAAGCCGCGACAAGCTCGCAGAAGGTTTCCAGGCTCATAATTCGCTCTCCGCGCTCAATCAGCCCCACGAAGGAAGCGGAGCGATTGGTGCGCTCCGCCAATTGCTCGAGCGTAAGCTTTTGTTCCTTGCGCAGCGCGCGGATTCTTCTTCCAATCGCCTTGTAATCCAGCTCCATTTCTTTTTCCTCCGCAATACACAAAGGTCAAAAGGGTATATTGACCGGAATTCCGGTCAATTCTATCGTTCAGTATACCATAAAATGAAAATAGTTGCAACCAATATTGGTCAAAGTGAGTTTGTTTTATGCGTACTGAACAGAAATTGCGACGCGATCGGTTTATGGGCGAGAATTTGCGCAAGCTTCGGCTGGAGCACAGATTGTCGCAGGAAAAAGTATGCGCCAAATTGCAGCTGCGCGGCTGTGACATCGGAAGATCGACCTATGAGAAATACGAAAACGGAGAATTAAATATCAAAATCAGCGTCCTCATCGAACTAAAGAAGATCTACAACTGCGCCTACGACGACTTTTTCGAAGGCCTCGATCCGGAGGAATAAGCGCGGGCCCCTCGTTCGAGGGGCCCGCGCGGTTTATTGCGGAGGTTTCGTTTGCTGTTTTGCCCTGGGAAGCTATGCTTCCCAGGGCAAAAGGCGCTTCGTGCGGCCCGCGGTATGGAGGCGATGATGCGTCAACGCTTATTGCCGATGCTTATTTTTTACCGCGGGCCGCCTGGGTTATGGGGGTTACGCTGGGCTCTGCCCAGACCTGCCAAGGAACCTGAGGTTCCTTGGATTCTCCCTTCTGGGGCTACGGCGTTCTCACTTCTCAAACGCGCACAGCAGATGCTCGCTCTTCATGTCGTGGTAGAGGGTGCACTTCCTGGCGGATACGTCGTAGATGCCGAGGATGTCCTGCAGCTCTGCGCCCTCGGGGTAGAGGGTGGGGAGGAGGTTGGGCAGGGCTTGCAGCTTCTCCGGGGCGAAGGTGATGGTCTTTTCGTTCTCGAACACCGCGGCGTAGAGTATGTCGCTCTCCACCAGGTCCTGGAAGATGTGGCTGCCGTAGGAGAGCTCCGGCAGGTAGCCGGCGCGAGATTCGGATACCTCGCAGAGTATGTCGAAGGCGCTGATGTCCGAGAAGGCCGTGGGTACGCCCAGCTCCGGCGAAGAGGTTCCGATCCTGCCCGGCGCCAGCAGCATCAGGTGCTTGCCACTGTCCCGGAACTTCCAGTTCAGTGCGCCAATGGCCCGGGCCACCCGGCTCTTGTCGTTGTAGGGCATGCGGTAGTAGCCCACCGCGTCCACCAGCACGACGTAGTCCAGCTCGATGCGCTTCGACAGGCCCATCGAGGCGTGGCTGCACTCCAGGAGCACCTTCTCCCGATCCTCCACCTCCGGCACGACGATAGCTTCGGTGTCGTTCGCCACCTGCAGCGGGCGGCACTGGAGCAGGTTGATCACGTATTCGCCGCTCTCCGAGAGGTTGATCGTGTACTCCACGTCCACGGGGTACTGGTACTCCCGCTGGATCAGCGCGAGCAGCGCGCGCATGTCGTCCATCAATGCCTCGTTCTGCACCAGGCCCTCGCAGGAGACGAAGGTCACGCTGCGCCGTTGGCCGCTGTTGCGGAACTCCCGCTCGGCCTCCCGGTCGTGCTCGAGCAGCGCCTTCTGCAGATATGCGGGCAATTTGCTTTCGAGTTTGTGCAGCGGCCAGCCCTCGACCTCGCCGCTGACGGTGTTGATCACGTCGATCCGGCGCTGGGAGAACTGATGCTTGTCCCGGCTGGTGACGGCGGTGGTGGCCTTCGGGCGATCCAAGTTGACCAGGCGCGGATAGGAGCCCTCCACGCGATCCACCGCTCCGGTGCCCAGGCCCATCACCAGGCGGAGCATGCCCGCCGTCGGGTCGATGTCCTCGAAGCAGCGGTAGGGGCTGTAGGAGTAGCCCACGCCCGCCGCGCAGGGCATGAAGAAGTCGTCGTACCTCGTGCCGGAGACGCGCTGCACCAGGAGCGCCATCTGCTCGTCGCGCCCGGCCAGGCCCCGGCGCAGCCGGTAGTCCAGCGCGGACTTGCTCATCGTGCTGGCGTAGACGGTGCGCACGGCCTCCTCAAACTCGTGCAGGCGCTCCTCCGGCGTGCCAGAGTTCGCGCAGAACACGGACTCGTACTTGCCCGCGAAGGCGTTGCCGAAGCCGTCCTCCAGTATGCTGCTCGAGCGCACGATGATGGGGTTCTGGCCGTAGTAGTCCAGCAGGCGCCGGAATTGCTCGCGCTCGGTGTCGGAGAACTCGCCCGTGCGCAGGCAGTTGGCGAAGGTCTCGGCCAGGCTGAAGTATTCCGCCTTGCGGCGCTGGCGGATGCGGATGTCCCAGAAGTCGTTGTGCACGATGTAGGCGTAGAACACGTCCGAGCCGATGTAGAAGGAGTCGTGGGGCTCCAGCTTGGCAAAGAGCTCTGGATTGTGGTTCTGGATGAGCTTGCGCGCCAGCAGCATGCCGCAGGCCTTGCCGCCGATCATGCCCGTGCCCACCATGCGGGAGCGCACCTGGAAGTAGTCCTCCGGCGTGAAGTTCGCCTTGATCAGGTCGCGCATGCGGTCGTCCCGGGTCATCATGATGTCGCACATGCGGGCGCAGGCGGCGCTCACGTCCATGCCCTGGCGGTGCATCTGCTCGGTGAAGTTGAAGAAGCGGTCCCAGGCGTCGGTGTTCTGGTCGGTGCCGGTGGCCTGGTCGTTCATCAGCTGGTAGAAGCGGCTCACCCGCACGCCGTCGCGCAGCACGTCGAAGCTGCCGTCGGCGGGGTTGTAGACATGGGGCAGGAACATCGTCTCCGAGTAGCGGTTCCAGACCTTCAGCGGCCGCACGTACACCTGCGCGGCGTCGGAGTAGACGTCGAACAGCAGCTGCGTCGTGTCGCGAATCTTGGCGATGGCCTTGAACGAGTGCCGCCCGCGGATCAGCGGGAAGAAGGCCACTGTGTCCAGCTTGAACAGGAAGGGGCAGGTCAGCCGGAAGAAGTTGCCCATCATGATGTCCGTGGACCAGGCGGTCTGCAGCTCGGACAGGCAGTCGAACACGTAGAAGGCGTCCCGACCCTCCCGCTCGATCAGGTTGTGGATCTCCACGGTGAAGTTCTCGAAGCGATGGGACAACTCCACCCGTGCCACCTTCACGCCCGGCCGCTCCTCCACCAGCGGCGGATGGGAGGCAAAGCGCACGTAGATCAGGTTGCGCCTGTCCTTGATCGCCTGCTCCACGTAGGGATCGGTGAACAGCTTGAATTCCTCCAGGTTCGTCACCTGCCAGACCACGTTGTCGCCCAGCCGGATGTTGTCCAGGGCCTTGTCCATCTCCGGAATGCCGGACAGCACGCGCTCAAACGCCGCCATAAAATCGCTCCCTTCGGTTTTGAAATATTACAATACCATCAACAGCGTGCCCGCGCTAATCAGCGCGCAGCCGGCCAGCGACCTGGCCGTGAACTTCTCGTGCAGGAATACAAACGCCAGCACCAGTGTGAACACCACGCTCAGCTTGTCGATGGGCACGACCTTGGACGCCTCGCCGATCTGCAGCGCCCGGTAGTAGCACAGCCAGGACGCGCCCGTCGCCAGGCCGGAGAGGATCAGGAACAGCCAGCTCCGGCGACTGATTCCCGAGACGCCGCCCTGGGCGTTGGTCAGGAACACCATGCCCCAGGCCATAATGAGCACCACCGCCGTGCGGATGGCCGTCGCCAGATTGGAATTGACGCCCTCGATGCCGACCTTCGCCAGGATCGAGGTCAGCGCCGCAAACAGCGACGAGAGCAGCGCGAGTATCAGCCACATGTGCCCTTCCCCCTGAATTCTGATGAAAACTTACTTCCGCCGGACCGGATGCCGCACCACGGTCTTGAGCTTCGCCGGGTCGCAGCGGCGCGGATCGGAGAGGTAGATCTCGTGGTGCGGCCGCGCCTCGCCCAGGTCGATGGCGTAGCCGTTCTCCTCCGCAAAGGCGTGCATACGGGCGATGGTTTCGGGCTCGCCGTCGTAGAGGCCTACGTGCATGCACTGCACGCACTCGCCCTCGTCGAAGGGGAGAAACTCCATCCTCGAGAGGTCCAGGCCCTTCTTGCGCGCCGCCTCGGCCACGGCCCAGTCGAACTCCGCCTTCGTCACGAACTCCGGCAGGCGGATGACCGATATGAAGCGCATGTCCGCCTTGCGGCTGTAGTCGATGCCCGCGCCGGCTTCCATGCCCTCCTGCCGCCAGAAGCCCTCCAGCGGCGGCACCACGTAGTCGAAGTAACCTTCGATCCGATGGTCGCCCTTGCAGCTCATCTTGATGGTGAACGCGACGGCGTAGAGCAGGCCGATGGATTGCTTGTACGCGCCATCCTCCGCGTTGGGATCGCCGCTCCCGCGCACGGCCAGGTAGTTCATCGGCGGAACCGTCACGATGGACGGCTTGCTCTTCGGCAGGTAAAATTCCTTGTATTCCTTCTTGTAGTCAAACGCCATGCGCCATCGCCTCCCTGCTCTATGATAGCACACCAAACCTCCCGGCGCAATGGGTTTTCGGATAGAAAAACCTTGACAGCGCGGGCCGCGCGGGCTATGATAGGAGCAAAGCTACGGGAGATGAGGAGCATGGATAGAAGGCCGGGCACAGGGCGCGGACCCGCCGCGGGGGGCGGAGGATCGTCCGCCAGGCGCGCCGCAGCGCGAGCGGAAAAGGATGCGGTCAGGCGCGTCGCGAGGTCGAGAAGGCCGCGCCGGGGCGCGCGCTTTCCGCTGACGCTCACGCTGAGCAAGGCGAAGGCGATCACCTCTGCGGCCATCTGCGTGGCGCTGCTGGGCGGCATGTTCGGCCTGGGCTGGTTCTTCGGCGTGCAATCCACGCACTTCCACGGCAAGATCCTGCTGGTGAACGATAGCCACCGCCTGGAAGCGGACTACGTGCCCGAGGGCCTGGTGAACCTCTACAACCAGCGCCACTCCTTCCGCCTGGCGAGCAGCGAGATCTACCTGGCCCGGGAATGCTACGAGCCGATGGAGCAGATGTTCCACGCGGCGGAGGTGGCGGACATGAACGGCTACATCGTGACCAGCGGCTACCGCAGCTACGAGCGCCAGGCGGAGGTCTACGCCGAGAGCGACCCGGATAAGGCCCAGGAGCCCGGCGCCAGCGAGCACCAGACGGGCCTGGCCTTCGACGTGACCGTGGAGACCAGCGAGGGCTTCGAAAGCACGCCCCAGTACGCCTGGCTGCAGCAGCACGCCCACGAGTACGGCTTCATCCAGCGCTACCCCGCCAATAAGGCGGAGGAGACGGGCATCAGCTACGAGCCCTGGCACTACCGCTACGTGGGCAAGCAGGCCGCCACGCAAATCTGGGAACAGGATATCACGCTGGAAGCGTTCCTGGGGGAGAGCAAATAGCCCCGGCCCCCAGCGCGCTAGCAGAAGGGAGAATCCAAGGAACCTCAGGTTCCTTGGCAGGAATTCTCAAGGGACAGAGTCCCTTGAGCAGGTCTGGGCGGAGCCCAGCGTAACCCCAGGCGGCCCGCGCCAAATCCAAGACTTCATCAAAGCGAACCAACGCCGCGACGCCTCCAATCCACGGGCCGCCGCGGCGATTTTTTGGCCTGGGAAGCGCTGCTTCCCAGGCCAAAAGAGCCCGCACTAACTCTCAATCCCCTGCATCATTTCCCCGCCAACATTCGAGTCCGCGCAAATCCAACCGATTCATCACGGCACCCCAGTCAACTTGTACATCAACAACTGCCCCGCCGTCACCGCATCCTCGATCGTCAAATAGTGATCCGCCGAGGCATCCAGCATCAGCCGCCCCGACGCGGGAAACTCCTCATCCGCGAACCAGAGCTTGAGCGTCAGCGGAAAGCGCGGCAGGTAGGGAAACTCCGCGCAGAGGTCGGCGTTGCTGTCCAGCATCCGCGCGCCCAACCCCTCGCACTTCGCCCGCAGCGCCTCCGGGTCAAGCCCGCCGAGCCGGTCGCGAATCGCGGCCTCGCACCCGCGGTCAAAATCCCCGCCCCGGGCCAGCCCGCTCTTCAGCTCGGCAAAGGCCATCAGCCGTCCGTACAGCGGCGCGCCGTCGGCCAGCTTCAGGTAGTGCAGCAGCACCATCTGCCGCCAGGGATCCAGCCGCGGCTCGATCTCGTACGCGGGGAAGGAGACGCGAATCTCCTCGCCCAGGCTGCTCAGCGCGAAGGCGCTCCCGTCGAAGCTTACGCCCGCGTTCCGGGCGATCTCCCAGGGATCCCGGCCCGCGAGCCACTCCCGCGCGGTCCGCATCATGCCCTCAAAGGCATCGATCTCTCGCTTCATCATCGCAAATTCACCCGCAATCCCTTCGGTAGGTGGTTCTTCATCTGCCCGTTCGACGCCTTGCCCCAGCCCAGCGGAAGCCCGCGCCAAACCATCAGCGTCCAACCCCTGATCTCGTCGCCACAGCCCAGCGCCTCGCCCGCCAGGTAGCGCTTCGCCCGCGCGTCGTCCAGCTCCATGCGCCGGGATGCCTGCGCCGCGTCCATCGCCATCGCCAGCGCGTGCTCCGGCTCCACATAGTTCCGGCCGATGCGCAGCAGCCGCAGGCCGGGCGATACCACCCGCAGTCCCGCCAGCTCCGGCCGCTCCGGCGCGATGGAGTAGAGGAAATCGCCGGATCGCTCCAGCCGCCGGGTCCACGCCTCCGGCAGCGCCCCGATCTCCTCCTCCAGCCTGCGCAGCAGCGCCGGAGATTCCCTGTCGCTCCGATGCTCGGGCGCAGCCGGTCTTTCGCCGTCCCCCGCCTTGCGCAGCCTCGCCGCGAAGTGGCCGTCGCCGCGCGCGAGGTGGGGCCAGACGCGAAGCATGCCGCCGCGGGACTTGCCGATCCCCGGCAGCTCGAATTCCTCCGGCGCGAACTCCGGATGGCGCTCCAGGAACGCGGCGATGGCGCCTTCGTTTTCGATCGAATTGAACGTGCAGGTGGAGTACACCAGCCGCCCGCCGGGCCGAACCAGCTCGGCGGCGCGATCCAGTATCTCCGCCTGCCGCTTCGCGCAGCCCGCCGGAGAGGCGGGGCTCCACTGCGATCTCGCGGCAGGGTCGCGGCGGAACATGCCCTCGCCGGAGCAGGGCGCGTCGCAGAGCACGGCGTCGAAGCAGCCCGCCCAGCGAGAGGCGAGCGCGTCCGGGTAGGCGCAGACCACGCAGGCGTTGCGCGCGCCCATGCGCTCCAGGTTCGACGCCAGCACCTTTGCCCGGCCGGGCTCCGGCTCATTGGATACCAGCAGGCCCTCGCCCATCAACCTGGCGGCGATCTGCGTGCTCTTGCCGCCGGGCGCGGCGCAGAGGTCCAGCACCCGCTCGCCGGGCTTCGGGTCCAGCGCGGCGGCGCTCACCATGGCGCTGGCCTCCTGGAGGTAGAACGCCCCCGCCGCGTGGGCGATTCCCGCGCCGGGCCTCGTACCCGGCTTCAGATAGCGCCCCAGCGGCTCCCAGGGCACGGGGTCCCCGATGAACGCCTCCGCCGCCTCCGCGCCCGCGCGCGCCGGATTCAGCCGCAGCGCGAGGGCGGCGGGCTCCTCCAGGGAAGCGAAAAATGCCGGAGCGTCCGACCCCAGCATTTCCTCGATCTCACGGACGAAGCCGTCCGGCACGCGAATCGCATCACACATGCGGCGGAACCTCCGGCTTCAGCATCTCGGGCGCGTGCACGTACTCCTCGGTATCGGTGGGAAGTCCGCGCGATTTGAGTTTGCCGTGGATCATCGTGCGGATGAAGGCATAGATCAGCGCGTAGACAGGAACGCTCACCACCATGCCCACAAAGCCGAACAGTCCGCTGCCGATCACGATGGCGATCATGATCGAGAGCGCCGACACGCCCACCGAGTCGCCCAGTATGTGCGGGCCGATCACGTTGCCGTCCAGCTGCTGCAGGAACAGCACGAACACCGTAAACCACAGCGCGCTGATGGGATTCACGATCAGCAGGATCAGCGCGCTCGGCACCCAGCCAATGAAGGGCCCGAAGAAGGGGATGATATTCGTGACGCCGATCACGCTGGCGATCAGCAGCGGATACTCCATGCGGAAGAGCAGCATGCCGATGTAGCAGATCACGCCGATGATGAAGGAATCCAGTATCTTGCCCGAAATGAAGCCCGCGAAGATGTGGTTCGCCCGGCGGGTCCAGAAGATCAGACCCTCGATCTTTTCCCGGGACATCACGGAGTAGCCGATCTTCTTGATCTGCGCGGCCAGGTGGTCCTTGTCCAGCAGGATGTAGAAGGCGGTGATCATGCCCACCAGCATCTTGTAGAGGAAGTTCACAATGACGCTGGAAATCGTGACCAGGTTGTCCAGGATCGTGGTGATGTTTTTGATCTGGCTGGAGACGATGTTCTCCCAGGCCACCACCAGTTCGTCGCCGTTGAAGCTGATGATGTTGTGGCTGACCAGAATCTCATTCAGGCGGCTCGAATTTGCCCGCAGAAAGCGGGTGATGTACTCCACGATGGACTTGATGGAATCCACCAGCTGCGGCACAAAGATCCAAAGGAACACGAAGATCAGCATCAGCAGAAACAGCACGGACAGGCCCGCCGAGACGCCGTGCATCAGCTTGATGCGCTGGGAGTTCTTGAACAGCGTCGGCCGAAGCACGGATTCGATCTTGCGCTGGACCGGCCCCAGCAGAAATGCGATGGCAAAGCCGACGATGAAGGGCGAGGCCAGCGAGGTGAGCTGGCGCACGAGGCGCCAGACTTCATCGAAACGGAACACGAAGGCGGCAAATAAAATCGCGAACGCAACCACCACGATGCGCCCGGCGATGCCCTTGTGGTACTCCTCCTTGAGAAACGGCAGTTTCATGGCGTCCTCCACGGTTCCAGCAGACAGTGCTCTGTAAGTTATTTTATAATTAAATTATACACGTTTTGCCTCCATACATCAAGGATAAAGTTGAAGGAATTTCGACCAAATTTAAATTTTTCTGCGATCCGGGGAACGGTGTATCTTCCTATTATATATAGAGTGCTGTGATCGATGGGAAAGTTAACGCAGCCGCGCCCGCAGTCCGGCCAGCGCCTCCTCCGGCGCCAGGCTTCCGGATGCGAGCGCGCGAAGCAGCTCGCCGCATTTGACCGAACTCGCCCAGGCGCTTGCGGGCGCGAGCAGTTCCCTGCCGTTGAGCAGCGCGTCCAAGCTGGCGTAGGCGGAGAGGCCGTCGTAGATGCGCGCGCCCGTCACGGAGAACGCGCCGACATCCGCAAGCCTCGCCTGAGCCTCCTCCGAAAGCAGACTTTCGCCGAACTCCCTCGCCAGCGCCAGCCGCTGCGCGCCCTCGCCATCGGGTTGGTTGATGAGCCCCAGCAGCAGCAGCTGATCGGTGTAGGCGAGCTGCCCCGCGGCGGCGCAATCCCAGTCCGGGCCCTTCCCGGCGTCCCGCAGTCGGATCAAGCGCGCCAGCTCCGCCTGGGTCACCGCCACGGCGGGCACTTCCCCCGCGATGAAGCGAGAAAGCGCGTCCTCCGCAAGCACGAGCCCCGCGCGCTCGGACTCCACCGTCGCGCTGGCGGGCAGACCCAGGTCGATTCCGTCACCCTGCGGCTCCGATTCGGGGAGATCTTCGCCGGGAGCTTCGCTCATCAGCGCCACGGCGGCGGCGGAGTAGCTGTGCGCCGCGTCGTCGATGGGAATCGCAACGGCATCCCCGGGCACGGGCGCACCGTCGGCCAGCGCCCGGTTGTAGACCCAGATGTAGCCGCCCATCGCCACGGGCCAGGCAAAGCCGCCGCCGATGCTCCGCAACTCCTCGCGCAGCGCGCCGGGAGCTTCCGTCGCCGACAGCAGCGCGGGGTCCGCGATCGCCCCGGGGGAGAACAGCGCCAGCTCCGGCGGCCGGATGCCGCCCGAACCGGCGGAGCGCAACTCTTCGATGCTCACCGGCGTGAACTCGATGTAGACGCCGTCGTGCGCCCTCTCAAAGTCCTCCGCGCAGGCATTCAGCCAGCGAACGAATCTGCCGGCGCAATCCCACTGCGCGCAGACCCAGGCGCGCAGCACGCCGTTCCACCCGGCGTACTTTCGCTCCACGTAGGGATGCGTGTCCGCGGGAAGCCCGCGCGAAACCAGCAGCGCCGCGGGCAACAGCATCGCGACCATCAACAGACAAAGTAGATGCAGCAATCGCTTCATAACGACCTCCAAAGCGCGTTCAAACCAGCATATGAGCCCTCGAAAACTTTTTTTCAGAAAAAATGAAAAAAGGGCTTGACAAGGCAATCTGGATTTGGTATAATCACTTTTGCTGTCACGGAAAAACACTGAAAAATGACAGCGGACGAACCTTGAAAACGATACAGCGAATAGAGACAAGGCAAACAAAACAGTCAGTATTCTGAGAGTGAAACGCCGGGTTGAGAGAGAAAGGGATTAGGCTTTGGCGAGCCTGAGACTGAGTA
>CANQGC010000018.1 GCA_947600345.1 uncultured Clostridia bacterium | reverse complement strand
CGAGCTGGTCAAGGTGGACTTGTTCTCCGACGAGGTGTTCGTATTCACGCCCCGCAACGACGTGATCTCGCTGCCCCGCGGCGCGACGCCGCTGGACTTCGCTTACCGCATCCACTCGGCGGTAGGCAACCGCTGCATCGGCGCGAAGGTGAACGGAAGGATCGTGCCGCTGACCTACCAGCTCGACACCGGCGACGTGGTGGAGGTCATGACCTCGGCCGCGTCCCACGGGCCGTCCCGCGACTGGTTGAACATCGTCAAGACCAGCGAGGCCCGCGCCAAGATTCGCGCCTGGCTCAAGAAGATGCAGCGCGAGGAGAACATCCCCTTGGGCAAGGACATGGTCGACAAGGAGGCCAAGCGTCTGGGCTACACGCTCAGCCAGCTTTTGCGCAACGAGTCGGTGGACATCCTCTGCCGCCGCTTCTCCGCCCAGACCATGGACGACGTGTACGCCATGGTGGGCTTCGGCGGGCTCAGCTGCGCCCAGGTGGTCAACCGCCTGGTGGACGAGTACAAGAAGAGCGTCAAGGCCGAGGAGCAGGTGGGCGGCACCATGCAGGACTTCGGCCATCCCGAGGAGCAGGAAAAGCGACGGCAGTCGTCGTCCTCGTCCAACGGCGTGATCGTCAAGGGCGAGAGCGGCATGCTGGTGCGCTTTGCCCGCTGCTGCAGCCCGCTGCCCGGCGATGACATCATCGGCTACATCACCCGGGGCCGGGGCGTGTCCGTGCACCGCAAGGACTGCGTGAGTTTGAAGGACCCGGACGTGGAGAAGGATCGGCTGATCGAGGTGGAGTGGGAGGACCAGGGCGGCAGCGCCTCCTACGAGGCGGAGATTCGCATCATCACCTACAACCGCACTGGCCTGCTGGCCGAGATCTCGGTGATGCTCGCCGCCGAGAACGTGGACGTGAGCGCCATCGCCGGCCATGCGCTCAAGGACTCCCAGTACATCTTTAACGTGTCCATCGTCATCAAGAACACCCAGCAGCTAAACAAGATCATCCGGAACCTGAAGAAGAAGCCGGACGTGATCGAGGTGAGCCGCGTTTCGGGATAAGGAGAGGTTTACAGAATATGCGCTGCGTCGTACAGAGGGTTTCCCGTGCGAAGGTCACGGTGGAGGGGGAAGTTACCGGCGAGGTCGGCCTGGGCTACATGGTGCTGGCCGGGGCCGAGGAGGGCGACACCGAGGCGGACGTCGATTACTGCGCCGCCAAGATCGCCAATCTGCGCGTCTTCGAGGACACCGAGGACAAGATGAACCTGAGCGTGAAGGACGTGGGCGGTGGCGTGCTGCTGGTGTCCCAGTTCACGCTGCTGGCTGATGCGCGCAAGGGACGCCGCCCCAGCTTCATCCGCGCCGCCCGGCCGGAGGTGGCCGAGCCGCTGTTCGAGCTGCTGGTGAAAAAGGTCGCGGGCTTCGGCATCCCGGTTGCCACCGGCCGCTTCCGCACGCACATGGAGGTCGGGCTGGTCAACGACGGCCCGGTGACGATCCTGCTGGACAGCAGGAAGGGATTCTAGGCCGCACCCCCGGCGAGAAAAGTTCGCGCGCCGCGTTGACAGCGGCGCGGGAGTCTGTTATAATAAGAATAGGAAGGGATGACGCTTGTGGTTGAGCTTCTCCCCTCTAAAATGGGTGAGCCGCCAACCAGGTCACACTGGATGGCGGCTTAAGCTTGTCAGGAAACGCCTTTGCGGGTCCAGACGTGAAAAGTTCGCGCGCCGCGTTGACAGCGGCGCGGGAGTTTGCTATAATAAGAGCAGGAAGGGATGACGCTTGTGGAAGAGCTTCTCCCCTCTATGTGATTGGGGCCGCCAACCGGGTCACACTGGATGGCGGCTCGAGCTTTACTTGTGGTTGTGCAGATGCACTGTGAAAACCAAAGTGATCAACAAAATCACGATTGCGAGGGTTTCGTAATCGGACATGCCATCACCTCCTCCTTGGTAGGAGGCGAGAAGCCGGGCGCCATCTTTGTCCTTCCTGCTTGGAACCTTGCGGTTCCAAATAAGATTATAGCAGAGGAAGGCCGGGCGCGCAAGCGCTTTGCAAACAAAATATTGCAGTGAAAAATGCAGGAAACAAAGGGCGCGCGGCGAATAATACAATGTTGCCGCGCCGGTTTCGTCGCAGGGCGGGCTTTTTTTGCGCGGCGCGCGGGAATTCTGAACCAGGAAGGTTTTGCCATGAAGTACGAGATTCGGCCGGTGCTCTGCGGGGCGTACCAGGAGAACGCCTACCTGCTGCTGCCCGAGGGGCGCGAGGATTTGCTGCTGATCGATCCCGGCGACGACGACGCGGCGCTGGCGCGGGCCATCGAGGCGTCCGGGCGGAGGCTCGGCGCGATATTGCTGACCCACGGCCACTTCGACCACATGCTCGGGGCCGTCAAGCTGATGGCGGAGGCGGGCGTCAAGTGCTACATCCATCCCGAGGACGTGGAGCTGTTGACCGACCCGGAGATCAACGCCTACGACAGCTACTGCGCCACGCGGCCCAACCCGGAGGTGTTCGAGGCGGAGACCATCGGCGATTCCGTTGAGCTCTGCGGCCTGCGCTTCCAGGTGCTGCACACTCCGGGCCACACCAAGGGCTCGGTGTGCTTCTACGACGCGGAGAACGGCGTCCTCTTCAGCGGCGACACGCTGTTCCACGCGGGCTTCGGGCGCATCGACATGTACGGCGGCAGCGGCAGGGAGATGCGCGCATCGCTGCGGATGCTGTTCACCCAGCTTCCGCCGGAGACGAAGGTCTACTCCGGCCACGGCCCGGAGACCACCATCGGCGCCGAGCGGGGGAGGTACTACCTGTGATCTCGGTGCGCACCGCCTGCCCGGAGTTCATATCCGACATCGGCGACATGCTGCGGCTGTTCCTGGGGGATGTGCAGATCGTCGAGGCGGAGGGCCCGGCGGACTACGAGCACGTCGTCCTCGAATCGAACGGCAATATCGCCGACCGCTGGATCTGTGGCGATGCTTCGCATGAGCTCTCCCAGCCCGCGCCCACCGGCACGCCGGTGCAGGTGCGCCGCGCCCGCAAGCGGCAGGTGAAGATGGCGCTGTACGAGCTGCTGCGCAAGATGACCGGCATGCGGCCGCCCTGGGGCGCGCTGACCGGCATCCGGCCCACGCGGCTGCTCTACGAGGGCCTGGACATGGGCCTCTCCATGGAGGAGGCCAAGGCCCGGGTCATGCGGGAGTTCGACGTGAGCGAGGACCGGGCGAGCCTGCTGTGCGAGATCGCCGAGATGCAGCGGGGCGTGCGGGAGCCGGAGCCGGGGAGCTTCGACCTCTACATCGGCATCCCCTTCTGCCGGACGCGCTGCAGCTACTGCTCCTTCTCGTCCGGCGAGATCGGCCGCAACGGCAAGCTGGTGGCGCCCTACGTGGAGGCGCTGCTGAAGGAGATCGCCGGGGCGGGAAGGCTCATGCGCGAGGCCGGGCTGCGCGTGCGCGCAGCCTACGTGGGCGGCGGCACGCCCACGGCCATCTCCTGCGGCGATCTGGAGCGCATACTCGCCGCGGCGCGGGAGGAGTTCCCCGGCGCGGTGGAGTGGACGGTGGAGGCGGGCAGGCCGGATACCATCGACCGGGAGAAGCTGCTGATGCTCAAGCGCATGGGCACCGGCAGAATCTCGGTCAATCCCCAGACCTTCTGCGATGATACGCTGGCGCGCATCGGCCGCATCCATACCGGCGCGGACACCATCGCGGCCTACGAGCTGGCCCGGGAGCTGGGCTTTGCCGACATCAACATGGACCTGATCGCCGCGCTGCCGGGCGAGACGCCGGAGATCTTCGCCGAAACGCTCGCGAAGGTCATCGAGCTGGCCCCGGAGAGCGTGACGGTGCACTCGCTGGCCATCAAGCGCTCGAGCAAGCTGCACGAGCAGCTGCACGTGTCCGGCGCAGGCCACAGCCAGGTCAGCGCCGAGGGCGCGGCGGAGATGATCGCCCGCGCTCGCTCGGAGCTGACGCGGGCGGGCTGGCGGCCCTACTATCTGTACCGGCAGAAGTACATGGCGGGCAACCTGGAGAACGTGGGCTACGCCAGGCCGGGCTATGCCTGCCTGTACAACATCGGCAACATGGAGGAGACGGCCAGCGTGCTGGCGCTGGGCGCGGGAGCCATCAGCAAGTGGCTGTTCGGGGATCGCGACCTGCGCATCGAGCGCGCCGCGAACCTGAAGAGCATCGAGGAGTACGTCGCGCGCGTGGACGAGATGATCGAACGCAAGCGCGCGCTGATCCTTCCGGAGGAACGATAGATTGCGAGGGAGTATGAAGAGAAGAATCGCGCTGGCGCTGGCGCTCGTCCTGCTGGTTTGCGCCCTGAGCGGCTGCCGGAAGAAGGAGGATCCCTTCGCGGCGATCCCAAACCCGGTGGCGACGATCCAGCTCACCAATGGCAGCTCCATGCGCTTCGAGCTTTTCGTGCAGGACGCGCCCAATACGGTGGCGAACTTCGTGGAGCTGGCGAACTCCGGCTTCTACGACGGGCTGCGCTTCTTCCGCATCGTGCCCGGCGTGCTGGTGCAGAGCGGCGACCCCCGCAACAACGGCACCGGCCACGCGGAGAAGGCCATCCAGGGGGAGTTTGCCGCGAACGGCATCGAGAACAACGTGTCCCACACCCGAGGCACCATCTCCATGTGCCGCCAGTCGGGCTACGATACCGCGTCCAGCCAGTTCTTCATCATGCAGGGCACCTACCCGGAGTACAACGGCCAGTACGCCGCCTTCGGCCGGGCCATGGACATGGAGAGCCTGAGCGCGCTGGACGCCATCGCCTCCACGGGCGTGGACGGCAACTACTCGCCGGTGGGCGCCGCGCCGGACATCGCGAGCATTCGCGTAGAGACCTACGGCTACAAGTACTTCGCCACGAGGATGGACTTCCCGGAGGCGACCAAGGCGCCCGAGGCGAGCGCGGAATCTGAGGAGAATCAATAGGAGGAAGGAACATGCGGAACCCAATCGTCAAGTTTGAGATGGAGAAGGGCGGCGTCATCACCGCCGAGCTGTACCCGGAGATCGCGCCCAACACGGTGGCGAACTTCGTGAACCTGGTGGAGTCCGGCTTCTACGACGGGCTGATCTTCCACCGGGTGATCCCCGGCTTCATGATCCAGGGCGGCGACCCCCAGGGCACCGGCATGGGCGGCCCGGGCTACACCATCAAGGGCGAGTTCGCCCGCAACGGCTTCAGGCAGAACAGCCTGCGCCACAAGCGCGGCGTGCTCAGCATGGCCCGCAGCATGATGCCCAACTCCGCCGGCAGCCAGTTCTTCATCATGCACGCCGACGCGCCGCACCTGGACGGCGACTACGCCGCCTTCGGCATGGTGACGGACGGCATGGACGTGGTGGACCGCATCGCGGGCACGCGCACGGGCATGCAGGACCGGCCCATCGAGGAGCAGAAGATCAAGCGCGCCACGGTGGAGACCTTCGGCGAGAAGTATACGGTGGAGAAGTACGGCAAGCGCTGAGTTTGCCGCAATATAGAGAGGAAGCGAAGGAAGATGAAGGAGTACTATCGGATGACCATCGCCGGGTGCGAGCGGGACCTGCCGCTGTGCCCGATCAGCGATGCGATGAACATCGGCGCTTTCGTGATCTTCGGCGACCCGGAGCTGACCACGGCCAGCGCCGCCGCGCTGGTGGAGAAGGCGCCGGCGCACGACGTGATGATCACCGCGGAGTCCAAGGGCATCCCGCTGATCTGCGAGATGGCGCGCATCGCGGGGGAGAAGCGCTACATACTGGCCCGCAAGGCCCCGAAGCTGTACATGCGCGACCTGTTCAAGTGCGAGGTGCGCTCGATCACCACGGACCACGTGCAGACGCTGTACCTGGACGGCGGCGACGCGGAGTTCATGCGCGGCAAGCGCGTGCTGATCGTGGACGACGTGATCTCCACCGGCGAGTCGCTGCGCGCGCTGGAGGAGCTGGTGCACCAGGCGGGCGGCAACATCGTGGGCCGCATGGCGATCCTCGCCGAGGGCGAGGCCGCCGAAAGGAAGGACATCATCTTCCTGGAGAAGCTGCCGCTGTTCAATAAGGAAGGCAATCCCATCTAAGCCGAAAGCGAAACAGCAGAAGGGAGAATCCAAGGAACCTCAGGTTCCTTGGCAAGGATTCTTAAGGGACAGAGTCCCTTAAGCAGGTCTGGGCGGAGCCCAGCGTAATCCCCGTAGCCCCAGCGGCCCGCGCAAGTGAAATCTGCTTCGGCAAGACGAGCCAAGGCTCCATCGCCCCAAGCGCGGGCCACGTCGAGGCGAGTTTTGGCGCGAAAAGCGGGAGCTTTTCGCGCCAAAAGAGCAAACCATACGTTGCGCATGAGCGGTATCCCATCAACGCCGTGATCCCAAAAACGTACGTAGCGGGGCCGCCTCTCAAGAGGCGGCCCCGCCGCAGCGTCAGTATGTATTCGCAACGTTTCTGAGAGTTAGTGCGGCGGCCTCGGCGGTGGAAAGCTTCGCTTTCCACTCCGAGTCTGCGCCGCGACGGTCCGCGCATATGGTTGCTCGAAAGGATTGTACGAAAAACGATTTTGGATTTCGCGCGCGGGCCGCTGGGGTCACGGGGGTCATGCCGGGCGCTGCCCGGACCCGCTTAAGGGACTCTGTCCCTTAAGAATCTCTGCCAAGGAACCTGAGGTTCCTTGGATTCTCCCTTCTTGGGCAACGCTCGCTTTATGCTCCTCACGCATGCGCCTGTGTTTCTTCTGCGAACAGAAAATTAACAATCCGCGCTTCACGGACACGCGTCCGCGAAACTTGGGTAGGGCTATGCAGAATTTGCGGCATTGCGCATGAATATGAGAGGTTTCTCGCCAAATATGCAGGAGCACATTCATTAAAACGGCAGATTTCCGCCGCGTCTGCCCGCGAATCGCGGATAAATCCGGGTGAAATCGAATTCTGAAAACAAAAAAATTGCAGAATCTGCTTGCAAAGTTCAAATTGGTTTTGTATAATATCACGTATCATATAAAGGAGGCATTTCCAATGAAAAAGATTCTTTCTCTGGTATTGGTTTTGATGCTTACCATTTCCGCCGCGGCGATGGCGGAGACCGTCAAGATCGGCGTGTTTGAGCCGGCTTCCGGCGACAGCGGCGCCGGCGGAAAGCAGGAGATGCTGGGCATGCAGTACGCCAACAAGGAGACCCCCACCGTCGAGATCGGCGGCACGACCTATGACGTCGAGCTGGTCTACGCGGACAACGGCTCCTCCACCGACAAGGCTCCCTCCGCGGCCCAGTCGCTGGTGGCCGAGGGCGTGAGCGTGGTGCTGGGCTCCTACGGCTCCGGCGTGTCCATCGCGGGCTCCCCGATCTTCGAGCAGGCGGGCATCCCGGCCATCGGCGTCACCTGCACCAATCCGCAGGTCACCGCGGGCAACAAGCACTACTTCCGCATCTGCTTCCTGGATCCCTTCCAGGGCACCGTTCTGGCGAACTACGCCTACAAGGAGCTAGGCGTGACCACGGCCTACTGCCTGGCCGAGCTGGGCAACGACTACGACGTCGGCCTGGTGCACTACTTCAAGGAGGCCTTCGAGGGCCTGGGCGGCACCGTCGTTGACGAGACCTTCCCGAACGGCACCTCTGACTTCACCTCCTACCTGTCCAACGCGACGGCCATGGGCGCGGGCGTGTTCTTCGCTCCCTGCTCCATCGCCTACATCACCCAGATCGTGGCGCAGGCCGCCAGCCAGAACGCTTCCTTCGCGCTGCTGGGCTCTGACACCTGGGATTCCAACGTGGTCATCGAGGCCGCCAAGGGCACGAACCTCAAGGTCTTCGTCAGCACCTTCTATCAGGAGGGCGGCAATCCCACGTTCGACGAGGGCATCAAGGCCTGGCTGAACGAGGATTCCGAGGCCATGACCAACAACGGCGGCAACGACATGATCGCCGCGGTCTCCGCCATGGGCTACGACGCTTACTACACGGCTCTGGAGGCCCTGAAGGCCGCTGGCTCCACCGATCCCAAGGCCGTCAACGATGCGCTGTGGAACGTCACCTATGAGGGCGTGTCCGGCAACATCGCCTTCGAGGCCGAGAACGGCGACGCCGTGCGCGATACCGCCTACATCAAGACCGCGAACACCACCGACGGCGTGTGGGACTTCGTGACCGTGCAGGGCGTCGAATAATCGCTGCGTGGCCAATCGGATACTGAGTTAAACCTGTCTTGCGGCGTGGGCGGTATCGCCCACGCCACAAGCGCATTGTAGCATTGATCATTTCAGCTTTCACAGCATAAGGGAGGCTTCCCCGCATGTTCCAAACCGTGCTGCCCTACATCCTCAGCGGCATCTCCGTGGGGGGCCAGTACGCGCTGATCGCCATCGGCTACACGATGGTCTACGGCATACTGCGCCTGATCAACTTTGCCCACGGCGACGTGTTCATGGTGGCGGGCATACTGATGGTCTACATTACCGCCAGCGGCGTTCCGCTCTACATCTCGATCCCGCTGGTGCTGGTGCTCACGGCGCTCATCGGCTTCGTGATCGAGCGCGTGGCCTACAAGCCCCTGCGCGAGGCGCCGCGCATGTCCATCATGATCTCCGCCATCGGCGTCAGCTACACGCTGCAGAACCTGGTGCTCTACATCACCGGCGGTCTGAACCAGCAGTACCCCACCGTGCCGTGGATCTCCGAATCGGTCACGATCTTCGGCGCGACCACGAAGGTCGTCACGCTGGTGACGCCGGTGCTGACGCTGGTGCTGGTGGTGCTGCTGGTGACGCTGATCAACCACACCAAGGTGGGCATGGCGATGCGCGCCGTCTCGAAGGACTTCGAGACCAGCCAGCTGATGGGCATCCGCATCAACTCCGTCATCTCCGCCACGTTCGTGATCGGCTCCTTCCTCGCCGCGGTGGGCTCGGTGCTCTACTTCACCAACTACACCACCGTCATACAGACCTCCGGCGCGATGCCGGGCCTGAAGGCCTTCGTCGCGGCGGTGTTCGGCGGCATCGGCAGCATCCCCGGCGCGGTGGTGGGCGCGTTCATCATCGGCATCTGCGAAAACATCATCAAGGGCCTGGACATCATACTGATCAAGGCGGGCATCTCCAGCAGTATGCTGGGGCTTACCACCTTCTCGGATGCGTTCACCTTCGCCCTGCTGATCGTGATCCTCGTCGTCAAGCCCACGGGCCTGTTCGGCGAGAAGACCACGGACAAGGTTTAAGGGGGTGCCGGTATGAATCAGAAACGCAAGCTCACCCCCGGCGCCATCGCCACGGCGGTCATCGTGATCGCCATCTACGCGGCGGTGTTCATCTCCGAGCAGTTCCTGCCGCCGACCTCGATGCTCTTTACCGTGCTCAAGAAGGGCGCGACCTACGCGCTGGTGGCGGTTTCGATGAACCTGCTCAACGGCTTCACGGGCCTGTTCTCGCTGGGCCAGGCGGGCTTCATGCTCATCGGCGCCTACATCTACGCGGTGCTGACTATCCCGGTGTCCCAGCGCGCGGCGGTGTACCAGTACTACGACGGCGGCATCATCCAGTTCGCGCTGCCGGTGATTCCGGCGATCCTGCTGGCGGGCCTGCTGGCCGCGCTGTGCGCGCTGCTGATCGGCCTGCCCGTGCTGCGGCTCAAGAGCGACTACCTCGCCATCGCCACGCTGGGCTTCGCCGAGATCATGCGTTCCATCTTCCAGTGGGATAAGCTCGGCCCGATCACCAACGGCTCGAACATGCTGCGCCTGTTCCCGACGTTCAACGACTTCAACATCAAGAACGCGAACGGCGAGGTGGTGGTGTACCTGTCCACGCTGATTCCGTTCCTGATCGCGGGCGTATGCATATTCATCATCGTGCTGCTGATCCGCTCCACCTACGGCCGCGCCTTCATCGCCATCCGCGACGACGAGGTCGCCGCCGAGGCCATGGGCATCAACCTGGCCCATCACAAGCGGCTGGCCTTCTGCATCAGCTCCTTCTTCGCGGGCGTGGGCGGCGCGATGCTGGCCATGTACATGAACAGCGTGCAGGCCAAGAGCTTCACCTCGGCGATGACCTACGAGATATTGCTGATCGTCGTCATCGGCGGCATCGGCTCGGTCACCGGCAGCTGCATCAGCTCCTTCCTCTTCGTGGCGTGCAGCGAGTGGTGGCTGCGCTTCCTGGATCAGAAGCAGGTCATCGGCAGCTTTGAGGTTCCGCTGCTGCGCAACGGCTTCCGCCTGGTGGTGTTCTCGATCATCATCATGATCGTGGTGCTGTTCTTCCGCAAGGGCATCATGGGCGATAAGGAGCTCTGGGATCTGTTCAATAAGAAGAAAAAGAAGGAGGGGGCGAAGGGATGAGCCAGAACGTACTGCACGTGGAGAACGTGACGATGCAGTTCGGCGGTGTCGTCGCGGTGAACAACCTCTCCATGGACATCAACGAGGGCGAGATCGTGGCCCTGATCGGCCCCAACGGCGCGGGCAAGACCACGGCCTTCAACTGCATCACCGGCGTCTATGAGCCGACGAATGGCAGAGTCGATTACTACGGCAAGACCATCGTGGAGAACTTCCCCTCCGGCAAGATGAAGCGCGGCTACCAGGGCAAGAACGCCGGCATGTACTCCAAGAAGGTCGCGCAGACGCCGGACAAGATCACGGCGCTGGGCATCGCCCGAACCTTCCAGAACATCCGCCTGTTCAAGAGCCAGAGCGTGTTCAACAACGTGCTGATCGCCATGCACATGCGCCGGTCGAGCAACATACTCACCGCCACCTCCCGAATCAACGCCAGGGAGGAAAGGCAGATGCGCGACGAGGTCATGGAGCTTCTCAAGATCGTGGACCTGGACGGCGCGGCGGACGAGCTGGCCACATCGCTGCCCTACGGCAAGCAGCGCAGGCTGGAGATCGTGCGCGCGCTGGCGACGCACCCGAAGCTTCTGCTGCTGGACGAGCCCGCGGCGGGCATGAATCCCCAGGAGACCGAGGAGCTGGGCGCGTTCATCAAGGACATCAAGGAGAAGTTCAACCTCACGGTGTTCATGATCGAGCACCACATGAGCCTGGTCATGGGCATATCCGACCGCATCTACGTGATCGACTTCGGCAGCCAGATCGCCGAGGGCACGCCCAAGGAAGTGCGCGACAATCCCGCGGTCATCAAGGCGTATCTGGGGGTGGATGAAGAATGAACATGCTCAAGGTCACCGACCTGAAGGTCAGCTACGGCGGCATCGAGGCGCTCAAGGGCATCAGCTTCGAGGTGGACCAGGGCCAGATCGTGACGCTGATCGGCGCGAACGGCGCGGGCAAGTCCACCACGCTGCGCACCATCAGCGGCCTGGTCAAGCCCGCCTCCGGCAGCATCAACTTCATGGGCCAGGACATCACCAACATGAACCCCCAGCGCATCGTGTCCACCGGCATATCGCTGGTGCCCGAGGGGCGGCGCGTGTTCGTGAACCTGACGGTGAAGGAAAACCTCAAGATCGGCGCGTACCTGCGCCAGGACAAGGACGAGATCGAGGAGACCATCCAGGACATCTACCGCCGCTTCCCGCGCCTGAAGGAGCGCGAGTGGCAGCTGGCGGGCACGCTCTCCGGCGGCGAGCAGCAGATGCTGGCCGTGGGCCGCGCCATGATGGCGAGGCCGAAGCTGATGATGATGGACGAGCCTTCGCTGGGCCTCGCGCCGCTGGTGGTGAAGGACATCTTCTCCATCATCCGCGATTTGAAGAGCGAGGGCATCACGATCCTGCTGATCGAGCAGAACGCCAACGCCGCGCTGCGCTGCGCGGACTACGGCCTGGTGCTGGAGACCGGCCGCATCACGCTGACCGGCACCGGCGAATCGCTGCTCAACAACGAGCAGGTGAAGGAAGCCTACCTGGGCGCGGACTAAACCAAAAAGCAAAGCGGGGCGCTCCTCCATATGGGGGAGCGCTTCTCGTTATAATTTCATTATTCTCCAAAGGGGACGGCAAGCGAAAAGATGCGTTCACAATTTGCAAGCTCGGAAGGCTTCAATCGTGTGGATCAGGTTCATCGCGCAGCATCCTGTCGATTTCCTCATCAGAGATTTCCTCTATATCCGAAGCGTTGTTGAACTTTTGCCGTAGGCTTTCGGGAGCATCGAGCCCTTTGACGGGGTTTGGATACTTGTCGGTCATTTCGTAGCTCACAGCAAATTGATCCACCCATTCCGCCAGGGGAGTGAAGGAGTACTTTTGTTCGCCGCTCTCCGCATTTCCATCAAAGACGGATTGGTACATCAGACCTGAAGTCAGCAATCCCTGCACATAATGGCTGTACGGGAGTTCCTCTTTCTGAAGATGCTCTTTCTGAAGTTGCTCCTGCATGAAGAAAAGATCCTCCTCAAGTGTGTTTGAGATGGCATGGCAAATTCGAAAATAGGTGGGCCGATCGATGAAATCCGAAAGAAAGCAGCGTGTCGCGTTGATTTGGTATTGAATCTTTTTTATGGATTCCGCGCGATCTATGATGACTGCCAAGCGGAGGGCGTTATCGCGGTTGCTCCCCTCCTCCGTGAGCTTTGCAGCCAGCTTTGTCCTGTCCTCATCACTCAGATACACGCCGTTAAGGAATGTCTCCAGTTTTGCCCAAAACCATTGCTCCTTCCAGAAAAAGGGGGATTCCATAATATCTTTCACTAGCTTAAAGCGAGAGGACAAATCTCCGCAGATTGTGCCGATGATGTCTCCTATGTATTCTTTTGTTTTTTGCTGCGCCTCCTTAAGTAAGGCGAGCATTTCGGTTGTATCACGGATTGCCATATCTATACCTCCATTCAATTATTGATCGGTTTTGCTCCGATGCGTTCCATTTATTCGAATTCATATCCCTCTCCCAGCAGGAAGGGCAGGCTGTAGGCCGCGATCACGATGTCGGGGTGGATTTGGTCGATCCATTCCCGCGCCGTCTTGCTGCCGCGGCGCAGGTCGACCGCGCAGACCTGGTCGGCGACCAGCGAGAGGAAGCCGCCCATCGCGGCGCTGTAGGAGTCCTTCAGCAGCAGAATCGTGCAGTCGGCGGCGTCGGGATTCCGGTAGTAGTCCACGTCCTCCGTGAGCCCGTAGTCGAAGTAGGCGACGGTGTTCCAGCTTCGGCCCTCGATCGGGCGCAGGTAGCGCCAGCGGATCACGCTCTCCCGGAACTCGCCGGTCTCGTCGGTGATCTCGCCCAGGTACTCGGTGCGGCGGCGGATGTTCGTGGGGTAGCGCGGCCAGTAGATGGTGATGTCGTCCGGCGGGGCGAGTTCCGCGCCCACGCGCTGCCCGTAGCCGCCCAGGAAGAGCCCGGGGTAGGTGTGGGAATCGAAGTTGCGGATGTCCAGCCGCTCCGGGCGCAGCGGGATGCCGGTCAGCCTCGGAGCGGCCTCGGCGACGGCGCGCGCCATCTCCAGCGCGGCGCGGGTGGCCCAGTGGGCGTCGGTGCGCAGCAGGTACTGGCCGGGGGAGAGGCCGCCGGATCGCAGCACCGCCCGGCTGTCCAGCAGCGGCACGCCCTCGGACCGAAGCAGCGCCAGCAGCTCGTCCGCCATCTCACCGGCATGGTCGAGCCCGGCGTAGCCCGGGGGAAACTGCCCCTCCTCGTAGACGCCGGGATGGGCGTAGGCGAAGAGGAAGGGCGTGCCCGGCGGCAGCGAGTCGCGCAGGGAGAGGATCTCCCGCGCGGCGGAAGCCATCGGAACGCGTTCGGTCTGCAGGCTGTAGAGCTGGCCGCCCTCCAGCGCGAGCAGCAGGTCCGGGCCGCTCTGGAGGATGCGCCCGCCCAGCGCGCGCTGGAAGCGGGCGTTGAGGTGGCCCAGCTCGTCCGCGAGGAAGAGGTGGCCGGACAGGTAGTCCTCCAGCGAGCGCAGCCGGGCGTCGAACCAGTCCCAGGCGCTGGCATCCTCGACGTCCTCCAGGAAGTCGCGCGCCCGCCGGCGGGAGGCGAAGGCGTCGCGGATGCCGCCGAAGTCCGCGCGGAGCGTGGCGGCCCCGAGGGCAAGGAGCGCCGCCAGAAACAGCGCCGCGAGCGCCGCGTCCACGCAATGTTCCAAGCTTCGCCTGCGCCGCATGGTCTTCCTCCCGCATCCAATGTTAAAAACAGTATAGCATATCCGCTGTGCGCCTTCAAGAACTTGAAAGAAAACATAAGACGTGCTACAATATTATTGGCCTTCTTTTGCGCGCATATGAAGGAGGCGAACCGATGCGGGGAGGTTCTTGCATGGAGACACAGCAATCCAAGAACTATTGGACGACGCGCATCCGGCCCAAGACGGGCTGGTTTGACATAGACCTGGTCGACCTCTGGCGCTACAAGGATCTGATTTGGCTGCTGGTGAAGCGCGACTTCAAGCTCATCTACAAGCAGACGATCCTCGGCCCCGCCTGGATCGTGATCCAGCCGCTGCTGACCACGCTGGTGTTCACCGTGGTGTTCGGCAATCTGGCGGGCCTGCCCACCGACGGCATGCCGCGCTTCCTGTTCTACATGGGCGGCAACATCGCCTGGCAGTTCTTCGCGAACTGCCTGAACCGCACCTCGCGAACCTTCATCACCAACCGACAGCTCTTTGAGAAGGTGTACTTTCCCCGGCTGAGCATGCCCATCGCCACGGTGTGCTCGCAGCTGATCAACTTCTTCGTGCAATTCGCGCTGTACATTGGCTTCGTGGTGGTCTACGCGCTGCGCCCGAATCCGGTGGTGCACCTCAACTGGCGGCTGATACTGCTCACGCCGCTGATGCTGCTGCAGCTGGGCATGCTGGGGCTGGGCTTCGGCATCATCATTTCCTCGGTGACGAAGAAGTACCGGGACCTGGCGCTGCTGGTGAGCTTCGGCGTGCACCTGTGGATGTACGCTACGCCGGTGACCTATCCCTCCTCGATGATCGCGCAGAAGGCCCCGGAGCTGCTGGGCGTCTACATGCTCAACCCCATGACGCCGCTGATCGAGATGTTCCGCTCGGCCTACCTGGGCACCGAGTGCCTCTATATGAACTACTACTGGCTGTCCCTGTTGATGACGGTCTTGATCTTCGGGGTGGGCGTCGTGATGTTCTCCCACGCGGAGAAAACCATCATGGATACCGTTTGATTTGGAAAGGACTGAAACGATGGCAGAGAGGCTGCTGGAGGTTGAACACATCACCAAGCGCTACATGCTGGGCGTGATCAATGCCAGAACATTCACTCAGGGTCTGAACAGCTGGTTTGCCCGCAAGCGCGGCAGGGACGATCCCAACCGCAAGATCGGCGCCGACACCAGCCACGACGGCGAGCTCTTCACGGCCGTCGAGGACATGTCCTTCGCGGCGGACCGCGGCGACGCGCTGGCGCTGATGGGCCGCAACGGCGCGGGTAAGTCCACGATCCTGAAGCTGATCTCCCGCATCACCGCGCCCACCGAAGGCGAGATCCGCATCCACGGCCGCGTGGCGAGCCTGCTGGAGGTGGGCACGGGCTTCCATCCGGAGCTCACCGGCCGGGAGAACATCTTCCTGAACGGCTCGATACTGGGGATGCGGAAGTCGGAGATCAACAAGAAGCTCGACGAGATCATCGAGTTTTCCGAGATCGAGCAGTTCATCGACACCCCCGTGAAGCGCTACTCCTCGGGCATGCACGTCAAGCTCGGCTTCGCCGTGGCGGCGAACCTGGCGCCGGACGTGCTGATCTGCGACGAGGTGCTGGCGGTGGGCGACCTGAACTTCCAGCAGAAGTGCCTGAACAAGATGACCGACGTGGCCCGCTCCGGCCGCGCGGTGCTCTACGTCAGCCACAACATGCGCACCGTGGCGCAGCTGTGCAACCGGGCGCTATTCCTGGACCACGGCCATCTGGAGTATGACGGCACCGTGGAGCGCGCCATCGAGCTCTACAGCGGCGCGGGAAACCGCGACGTGGAGCGCGACTTGGACGCCATGACCCGTCCGCGCCGGCGCGGCGAGATCATGCGCATGCTGCGCATGGTGGTGCTCAATTCCCTCAACATGGAGTTCCAGCAGGACGGCGAATGGCGCTTCCGGCTCACCGGCAGGAGCAACATCGCCGAGCAGAACCTGCGGCTGCGCGTGATCCTGGTGAACAACATGATCTCTCCGGTGGCCATGACCCAGACGCGCGCGTTCGACGTGTACGCGGGCGAGCGCTTCACGCTGGAGGTGGGGCTCTCGCTGGAGGGCATCGCGCCGGGCGAGTATACGGTGCGCTTCTCGCTGGTGTCCGACCGCATCGGCGGCGGCAGCAACTACTACGACAGCATCGACGACGTGGGCCAGCTCGTGGTGTTGGACGATCCGGTCGTCAACCAGGGCTTCCGCTGGGAGGCGCGCCTCTGGGGCAACGTGCGCATGCGCCCGCTGGATATGGCCCGGGTGCCGGAGGAATGCGAATGAGCGCAGGGATTCGCGCTGCGAGCGCCGCGGCATATGCGCTGCTTCGGCGGCGGAATGAACGCGTGAGCTTTGCCGAGAGCCTGACCGGCGGGCTGATCGCGGCGAGCTTCGTGGAGAACCCGGGGGCGAGTTTCGCGCTGGACGAGAGCTACGTGACCTACGCGGCGGAGTCGAAGATTCGCATACTGGGCGTGCGGCGCGAGACGGTGGACGGGGACGGCGTCGTCAGCGCCCGCTGCGCCCGGGAGATGGCCGAGGGCGTGCGCCGGATCAGCGGCGCGGACTGGGGCGTCTCCGCCACGGGCCTGGCGGGCCCGGACGGCGGCACGGAGGCCACGCCCGTCGGCACGGTGTTCATCGGCGTTTCGGGCCCGAGGGGCGCGAGGGCGCGGGAGTGCCACTTCGCGGGCGACCGAAGATCGGTGCGCGAGCAGGCCGTCCAGGCGGCCTTCGAGCTGCTGTGCGAGGAGATGGAGGCAAAGCGATAGGGGACGGCGATGGCCGTCTTCTTCTTTATTCCAGGCTTTGGCTTTCCTCTTTGGATGCCTGGGACAAATCCACGCCCATCAGGTCCGCCGCGCGGACGTGGAAGAAATCCATGGCATTGAACACGACAGAGATGTCTAACCCCGGCGGCAGCTCGCCGTGCTCGATCCGGTTCATCGACCGAAAGCTGATCTGCAAAACTCGAGCCATCCGCGCCTTTGAAATTTTGTTCTTCTTCCGCAACCAACATAGATTCCGCGCAAAGAGATTCAACTCCTTCGATTCAATCCGCTTCATGATTCATTTCCTTCCAAACCGCTTCATATTACATCTATTAGATGTAAAGCATATCTAGTATACGCCTGTCAGATGTAAAAATCAATACAACTTTTAGATGTGAAGTAAAATAAAGGAGGGATAGGGGAGGAGTAAAATGAATCGAATACGGGATTTGCGCGAGGACAGGGATTTGAGCCAAAGCGAAATAGCGAAGGTAATCCACACGACGCAACAGCAGTATAGTAAGATCGAAAATGGGAAAGCGGACATCAGCGGCGATAAGCTGGTGTTGCTTGCGAAGTTTTACAATGTTTCCATTGATTATATTCTGGGACTGACGGCCGAACCGAGGCCGCTTAACTGACCGCGCCGACAGGCGCTTTTTTTATTGCGCAAAAGAATCCCCCTCCCGAGCGAGAGGGGGAAGCCGGAGAGGGCCAGCTTCGGCTGTGCCCTTTCGATGGATTTACTTACCGGTGGCGAGGTTTGCCAGTTTGCCCTCGGGGGCGAGGCCGGTGGCGGCCTTGATGGCGTCGACGATGCCGGTCAGCTGCTTGGGGGAGTAGAAGCCGCCGTTCATGTGGTAGCGCTTGCCGTCTTTCATCACCAGCGCGATCTCGTGGATGGGGAAGAACTTGTTCTTCTCGTCGCTGCCGGACTTGTCCAGCTGGGCGTAGCCCAGGTCCTCGATGAAGCCGTACTTCTCCAGCTCGGCCAGCGGAAAGCGCTTGTCCACCAGCTTCAGATCGGTGCTGCCCTGGCGGAAGAGGAACATGGCGCGCCGCTCGCCGGGCTTGGGCTGGATGTAGACGGGGAAGACGATGCGCATGGTCTTGCCGTCGATGGCCACCTGGGTCCTGGCGTACATGCGGATGTAGAGGATCGCCAGCGCCGCGATCAGATAGCTGAACATGGAGAAGCTCGCCATGTATTCGTTGGCCGTGCCCAATATCGAAGTCACCAGGCTGTACACCGCGTCGCTGATGCACAAAAAGCCCAGCACGTAGAGCACGATGAAGCCCGCCTTGTAGGGACGGAATTTCTTCATAGGGAAGCACCTCGCATTTGCACATTTATATTGTAGTTATTATACTCCCATTCGGGGGAAAACACAAGGATAAAAACACAGGGACAAAAACAGATGTGGACGGCTTCCGTCCACATCTGTTCGTCGAGAGGGGGACTGCTTCAGCGCCAGAGCTCGTCCGGGTAGACGCCGTCCCTGCGCATCCTGGCCATCGCCGCCTGCACCGCCGCCAGATCCTGGGGGTAGGTGACGCCGTACCAGCGCTCGTGGGTGTCGAGCACGCGCACCTTGGCCTTGCCCTCGCGGATCAGCGCGTCGGGCACGCTGGGCAGGAAGTACTCGGCCTTCATCGGGTTGGCGGGGAGCCGGTCGCGCAGGAAGTCCGCGAAGCGGGCGCGCATCTCCTCGAGCACGCCGTGGCGGAAGGCCCAGAGGTTCATGGATACGATCGTGCCTGCGGGGATGAACACCTCGGGCTGATTCTCCTCCAGGTAGGCAGCGCCGCCGGGGCGGGCCTCGATCTTCAGGCGCTCGGTGATCTCGGTGAGCATGCCTTCGCCGTCCACGGCGCAGACGCCGCGGCTGACGCTGCCGTTCTCGGTCAGCGTGTTCTCGATGCGGTAGCCCACCATGGCGTGCACGTTCTCCGGGCCGGGCGCGCGCAGGAAGTCGCAGGCAGCCTGGAAGGCGCTGGGGCCGTAGAAGTCGTCGGCGTTGATGGCGGCGAAATCGCCCTCGATGGCGTCGGCGGCGCTCAGCACCGCGTGGGCGGTGCCCCAGGGACGGGTGCGGCCCTCGGGCACGGAGAAGCCCGCCGGCATGCAGGTCTCCATGGTCTGATAGGCGTAGCGCAGGTCCACCCTGCGGGCGATGCGGTCGCCGATGGCCGCGCGGAAGTCGTCCTCCATCTCCGGCTTGATGATGCACACCACCCGGCCGAAGCCCGCGCGCACGGCGTCGTAGATGGAGTAGTCGATGATGAGCTGGCCGGCGGGGTCCACCGGGGTGATCTGCTTGCACCCGCCGAAGCGGCTGCCCAAGCCCGCGGCCATGATGACGAGGGTCGGTTTGTTCATGATGCTTGCGCGTTCCTTCCTGTTGTATTGATGCCGGGGTGCGGCTTACGCCTTCTTCTTCCGATCAAAGAAGGGGGACTTGCCGGTCACGGAGAGCGGCAGGCCGTAGATCAGCTTCACGTCCTCGCCCAGCAGGTTGAGCGACAGCGCGGCGCGTCCGGCGGTGAAGAGTATGCGGCTGTCCATGCGGCAGTCAGCGGCCATGGCGGCGGCGGAGCCCAGCGCGATGCCCACGTCCATCGGATCGTAGACGCACACGCCGTTGCCCTCCGCGCAGCCCTTGCAGTTGCCCAGGTGGCAGTAGCCGCACAGCTCGTTGAGCCCGCGCGTGCCCTCCTCGATGCCGATGAGCACCAGCACCTTCGCCGCGCGCACGCACTCGGCGTCGCGCAGGAAGTAGCCCGCGTCGTTCTCCTTGCCCAGCCGCTCCATCTCGGCGGCGACGGCGGCCTTGTCTCCGTTGGTCAGCGTCAGCGTGTGCATGCGGTCGACGCCGCAGGCCTTGGGCGCGGTGCGCGCCGCGGCGCAGACCAGCGACGCGGCATTCATTGCGGCTTGCATCTCCATGTCGTCGGAATTGTAGACCATGATCTCTTCCTCCTCTGTAGCTTGGTTCGATGCTCAAACGGGGTAAGTTGGTTCGATGCTCAAGCGGGGTAGCTGAGGCGCTCCGGGGTCGGATGCTCCAGTACCTCGCGGATGTACTTCTCGGCGTGCCAGCGCGCCATGGGCAGGTTCATGTCCAGGTAGTTGCCGCAGTCCTTCGCCGCCGCGCCGGGGATCTCGCCCTCGTAGGCGGCGATGAAGCGGAACATGCCGTCGATCAGCGGCAGTATGTCCCTGGATTCGTACCCTCCGGCCAGCAGCAGATAGAAGCCCGTGCGGCAGCCCATTGGGCCGAAGTAGAGCACGCGCTGCTTCCATTCGGGCTCGTTGCGCAGCCAGGTGGCGCCCAGGTGCTCGATGGCGTGCACGGCGGCGGTGTCCATCACCGGCTCGGCGTTGGGCTGGGTCATGCGGATGTCGAAGGTCGTGACCGGGGAGCCGCTCACATCGTCCACGCGGGACACGTAGAGCCCGGTCAGCAGCCGCAGGTGGTCGACGGTGAAGCTGGCGATCTTTTCCATGCGCTTGCCTCCCTTGCGCGGTGTTGTCTTAAGGCACCCCCGCACAAATCGGCGGCACGTCAGGCGATGCCTTTTCCACGGCGGCTTGCTCGAATCTTCGATTCGACCAAGCCGGTCGCCCGATAGGGCGACTTGCGAACCCTTCGGGTTCGCAACCTTCATCTGCTGCTTGCAAATCTC